>JBEKSI010000001.1:0-41551 GCA_049997835.1 Minisyncoccia bacterium
CAAGTTTTACGCCCTGCCGCAGGCGCCCCAGCAATACAAACAATTATTGATGGTGGCCGGCACGGAAAGGTATTTTCAGATTGCGCGCTGTTTCCGCGACGAAGATACGCGCGGCGACCGCCAGCCGGAATTCACCCAATTGGACTTGGAAATGAGCTTCGTGGAGAGGGAAGACGTGATGAAGCTGAACGAGGCGCTGCTCATTGATATTGTGGGCAATCTTTATCCGGATAAAAAAATCCAGGAAATTCCTTTCCCGCGTTTTAGTTACAAGGAGGCGATTGAGAAATACGGCACCGACCGGCCGGATTTGAGGAAAGACAAAAACGACCCGAACTTGCTGTCTTTCTGCTGGGTGGTTGATTTCCCGTTTTTTGAAAAAACGGATAATGGCAGCTGGACTTTCACACATAACCCTTTTTCTGCGCCGAAGCCGGAATTCATGAAAGACCTAATGGAAAAGAAAAACATATCCGGAATAATCACGAATCAGTACGATATTGTTTTGAACGGCTGGGAGATCGGCGGGGGAAGCATCAGAAATCATCGGCCGGAGGCCTTGGAGAAAGTTTTTGAGATAATGGGTTTTGAGCCGGAAAGGATTCAAAACAATTTCGGCCATATGCTGGAGGCCTTGAGTTTCGGCGCGCCTCCGCACGGTGGAATCGCCTGGGGTTTGGACCGGCTCACGATGATATTGGAAAACGAGCCCAATATCCGCGAGGTCATCGCGTTCCCCAAGACGGGCGACGGCAAGGATTTGATGATGGACGGCCCGTCGGATGTCTCAAAGGAACAACTTGAAGAACTGCATATAAAAATAAATAAAAAATAAAACGAAAATGCAAAAAGAAAAAACATTGGTTTTGATAAAGCCCGACGGCGTGCAAAGAAACCTGGTCGGAGAAATAATCCACCGGTTTGAGCGCACCGGTTTGAAACTCATTGCCATGAAGCTCGCCCTCGCGACCAAAGAACAGGCCCTTGAGCAATATAAGAAAAACGAAGAGTGGCTTAAGAAAAAGGGAGGGCAGCGGGTTGAATTCCTTAGGGCAAGCGGAAAGAAGGTTGAAAAATCGGCGCAGGAGTACGGAATAAACATAGTGAACGCGAACGTGAATTTCGTGACGGCCGGCCCCGTCGTTTTAATGGTCTGGCAGGGGAACAAGGCGGTGGGCATCATAAAAAAGATCGTTGGCGGCACCGAACCTCTGACTTCGGACGTCGGCACCATCCGCGGCGATTTCACGATAGATTCCTTTGAAATCTCGGACGCGAACGAGCGTTGCGTGCGGAACGTCATCCATTGCACCGACAATCCCGAGGAAGCGGAGCGGGAAATAGCGATCTGGTTCAAACCCGAAGAGCTTTTGAATTACCGCCTGATGAACGAAGTAATTCTCTACGACGTCAATCTGGACGGCATTTTAGAATAATTTTCACCTCAAATTATGGCTTCAAAATTTATCCATATGGATAAATTTTGAAGGTGTTAAAATAATCAAATGGCGAAAACATCAAAAGACGCGAGAAAACACATAGGAGCGCTAAGCGACCTATTTCGCGATTTTAATATGGTGGCTAACGTTGTTGTTGAAGAATTTCTGCGCAAACAAAAAAAGAGAAAACATCTTAAGCAAAGCTTAAGGAGATTGGTCAAGAAAGGTTTTATTGCTGATACTGGTCAGGGGTATGAACTTACCCATAAAGGGGAAAGGTTTTTTGGGAAATTTTCCAAAGAGGAAGATAAGCCAACGTTTTCCGGAATCTGGGACGGTAAATGGAGATTAGTGACTTTTGATGTTCCATGTAAATTCGACACTAAACGTCAAAAAATAAGGTCTCTGTTGAAAGAATTTGATTTTTACCAGCTTCAGAAAAGCGTTTGGATCTGTCCGGCGTCTCTTTCGGAGAAATTTTTGGGGTTGATGATTAATGAAGAATTGGATGGATATTGTAAGGTTATGATTGTAGATGTGCTTGAGGGTGACGAAGAGTTGAAAAGGCACTTTAGGATCGCATAAACAATGGCTTCAATATTTATCCATATGGATAAATATTGAAGGTGGGGATAAGTTGGTGTTTTGGGCATTGAATTGGAATGGAGCGAACGGTTAAAATAAAACTGATTTGAGAGCGGAAAAACAAAGAGCGTTTTTTTCCGCTCTTTTATTTTCTAAAAATTCAAAAACATGGAAGAACAAAATCAGGCAGTAGGGGTGAGTAAAAAGAAAGTGGGCATTATCGTTATGGCCGTCGCGGCGCTTGTTTTAATTATTGGCGGGATTTTTATTTGGGAGAATTACTTCAGTGCAGATGCTGAGCGGAGCAGGCAATTGCGGGAAAATTACGATAAGGCCGAGGCGGCAATGAGTGCGTTTTAAAATAGAGGTTCGATTCCTCCCGGGTCTACAAAATATCCCTTTTAGGTAAAAATACCCATCTTATCAGGCGGGTATTTTTGTTTTATAATAAGCATCTAAATCTAATAAGGGTAGACTACATTTAATTCCGTAATAGAGCTAAAATTGAAAAATGTCCAATTTTCCTGACGTTAATTCATCCGAAGAAGAAATTGTTACCTTTTGCCAGCAAGAAGCTGGCGGAAACCCAGGTGTAGGAGTCGGACATGAAATGCGCTTGAATTATGGGCTAAATTTATTAGCGCATAAACAGCAACAAAAACTACTCGCTAATCAAGACAATTCCAATCGTAATTTAATTTTCTGGACAAAGATTCTAGCCTTGACGACTATTGGCTTGGCAATGGTTACTGCTATTCTAGCTGGCATTACGTACCAATCCAGTCAACGTCAAATCACTTTAGAATTACTCCCTTCTGTAGAAGCAAATTACGATGCAGGTAGTGCCGTGATTAATGTCATAAATCGAGGCAGGGGGAACTTATACATTTGGGGGGATAAATTTGGAAACGGATCTCCTGTTATAGATAATTTTGGAGTGCTTTTTGGTCCCGGAAGCACCTTTCATATTCCAGTTGATAATTTAGAAATGACAGCAGCCATAAAATCTTCTATGCGGGATGCAACATCGACATTTATTAATTTTGAGATTTATTTTAAAAACCAAGACGAAACAAAATTTGTATCTAGAAACGCCCTCTCTATTTTTGAACACAATGGGACAACAGAAATCGATAGCCAAACTAGATCTATAGATCAAGTTGATTGGTAAACATTAAATGCTTACCAAAGACCAAGAAAAATGGATTAATCATCTTTCTAATGATGACACAATAAAAATCGTTCCTTTTGATCCGCGCAGCCAAGAAGAGTTTGAACAAGTAAAGTCGTTGATTCAATCTAAAATCGGCTCAACGGTCAGAGTTGAACATCGCGGGGCGACCAGTCTTGGTATATCTGGCCAGAACGAGATTGATATTTATGTTCCGGTACCGGGAAATCTTTTTAATAGCTTTATAATCAAACTTTCAGAATTGTTTGGAAAACCTCATAGTCATTATCCCTTAGAAAGAGCGCGGTTTATTGCTTCTGATGATGGAAAAAGAATTGATGTTCATCTCGTGAATGAAGGGCATGCTAATTGGTTAAATAGTGAAAAATTTGAGAATTATCTTAAGATACATCCGGAAACCCTGGAGGAATACAGAATACTAAAAGAATCGGGCGACGGACTTAGTATTAGAAAATATTACCGGAGTAAGGCAGAATTTATTAATAGTGTTTTGGAGAAAGCATAAAACAACGGTCGTCTGGACTCTTTTTATTTTCCATTCAGGCAGCTTTTCCCATCTTCCTTTCATCCCTCCTTTCGTTTACACTAGAAATCAAAGAATTAAAGATCAATTCAACGAATGATTTTATGTCTTTAAGGTCATTTTCGTTCCAATTGGTTCTCATTAAGGCTACAAAATCTATCTATTAAGCAAAAACACCCACCTTACTAAGTGGGTATTTTTGTTTTATAATTTTAGAAAATGAAGAACACCTATTTTCCACCAGAGTTTAAAAAAGGGCAGTTTACTTGTCCTTATTGTGGAGTTTTGGCAGATCAAACTTGGCAAGATATTGTTATGGCCTCTGTTACCAAAGAGTTTGATAAAATTTGGGTTTCACGTTGCACAAATAGAAATTGTCAACGTGAGTGTCTTTGGATCGGAGGTAAGATGGCTATTCCGGATATGGAAGGAGTTTCGTATCCAAATGAAGATTTAAATCAAGAAATCCAAGAAGATTATATGGAAGCTCGATCGATTTTATCTCGCTCACCTAGAGGTGCGGCAGCATTATTAAGACTTTCGATCCAGAAACTATGTAAGCAACTTAGAGAGTCAGGTAGAGATATTAATGCCGATATAGCTTCCTTAGTTAAAAAAGGACTCAGACCAAGCATACAAAAATCGTTAGACATTGTAAGAGTAACTGGCAATGAGTCAGTTCATCCTGGTGTTTTAGACATGAAGGATAATCGTGAAATTGCATTAAAATTATTTGATTTAGTCAATCTGATTGCAGATGTCATGATTTCTGAGCCTAAACGAGTTGACGAACTTTACGAGTCTGTTATTCCGGAGGGAAAGAAAAAAGCGATAGTAGAACGCGACACCCCCCATTAAATGACTGAATTTCTCAAAAAATATAAAAAAGGGTTAGTAATTATCGGCATCATTATATTCTTCATTATCACCCTGAGTTTATTAGGTGGTAATTCATCTATATCAAATATTCCACAGTCTCAAAATACAAACTCGGCACAGATCACTAATATTCTCTCGCAGCCGACCAGCACTACTAGTAGCAATAGTAGCAATCTTTCAAATAATAATACCTACGTAAACTCCGCAGGAAATACAGTTCACTCTCCGGCATATACAGAAAACGGAAGTGCTCCTACTAATGCCTCAGCGCAATGTCGAGATGGGACGTATAGTTTCAGTCAAAGTCGAAGTGGTACCTGCTCACATCACGGCGGAGTAGCGAAGTGGCTATAACAAACGCCATTAATTATTTTAATATGGGACTTGATAAAATAAGCAATAAATTAAATATCAAAGATTTTCGAAGATTCAGATGGTTTTTCTGGATTCTAATTTTAAGTTTGCTGTTCCTCGGTTATATATTTCTTAATCAAGAGAAGTTTTTCTACAGCTCCGATATTAATGGCGATCATTATTTGTACAGATTTTTATGGGTGTTGCCATTCTCATTTATAGGGTTCGCCTCACTTATTTTGATGGCTGCAAAGAATGGTCGTGTAAAAGATGATGCGCCGTGGTCCTCTTATGTATTTTCTTATTTCCTAAGATTAATCGCTTTTTCGTTAATTATATTTTCGGTTTTGCATATATTTGAATCTACTTCCAACTATTTATATTATTTCTTTTCAGCAGGGTTGGGTTTATATGTTGGCTATAAAATCGATGCTATTAAACTTGAGGATATTAATAAACCAAAGTAAAATTTCTATCTCTTATGCAAAAATTAACAAAAACTCTTGGCGATATCGCGAAAATTTCTACTTTTCTAGCAATAGCCGCTCTGGTGTCAGGTTTTTTAATTTGGAATATTTATCTTGTCCGATTGGGTTTTTACGAATTTAATCTGATTCAAGCGAGATATATTCATGCTGGAATTACGTTTCTTACCTTAGTTACTCCAATCATTTTTTTAATTTTATGGATCGTACGGCTCCTATCTAAAAAATTTCTATCTATCACAAAACCTGGATTATATGCGGTTTATTGTTATTTCGGGATCGTGTTTTTTCTCCTTTTGATACCTCTGTATACTTTTCTTGTTTTCCCGCGCATTTCACAGGCCTGGGGAGGAGCGCAACCCAGGGTACTTGGGATTATTGCCTCGGAGCCCGATATAGCATATTTGGCTAATTTTGGTATAAAAAATGCATACCCCCTTATAACTGGGAACCTATGTATAGCTTACGAAAATCAGGAATCCGTAATAATTCTTTTAGAGGACAGGGTACTTTTTCTTAAAAAAGATAACTTTAAAGGCTTTAATAGTTTACCTGCCAAAACAAGAGATGAAGCAGCGAGTGAATGTAGTAAACGAGCAATGGGTTGGATATTGAATCAGGGGGAGTGGGCCAAATAAAAATATTCTCTTCAAGCAACTCTTCCATATTTCCTTTTGTTTATCTAATAAAATAACAAGAGGTTTGAATTTTGTTGAGAAAACTGTCTCGCAGGCCGAGCGGGCAGGTGTCTGCCTACGGCAGACGAGCGAGGCCGAGAGCAAGTGCAAATTCCTCGCTGGGAAATTTGATAACGTGTTTTCGAAACGAAATTCAAACCCCGCACACCAAACCCTACTGGTCTGAGAACGCGGGGAAGGACGCGAGTTTTTACATATCGCATTAGAGTTTTTGACAAAACCCGCCCAAAAGCTCTATTGTGAACCCAGTTGTTTAGAAAATGATTTAGAAAACAAAATCACCTCTTGAGAGGAGGATTGTAAAATGCTAAAAAAATCCGAGATTAAACCGGGCGTTATCTTATGCTGGGGGATAGATCACCCAATCAACAAATTCTCAATAGATTATTGGTCGGTTTTGGAAGTTGGTGAATTGTCTTTCAAGATTGAACTGTTGGGTGGAGTAAACGAGGTGAAAGAAATTCATTTTGATTCAGAGTTTTTCTCCCGCATGAAAATCTCCAATTCCGAGGAAGTATTTTTATCCTTTGTTAAAATGGAGAAAAAATTCGCTGAGGAAAGAATCGCAAAAAAGCGGGAACTGGAAGAATTTGAATCAAAATATCAGGAATTCCATGAAAAGGTAATGGAATTCAAGCGCAGGTTCAAACCTAATTCAAATCTCGCTTCGCAAGCGGCATAGCTATTAACGCCATAAGCGTGGGCCAGTTCAGATGTTTTTTGAACTGGTTTTTATTTAACGGGGATAATTCCGCAATGAAAACCGCAAATTGACAAGAAGACGGTTGTGTGCTATGTTTTTACCAGAAATAAGTTCAACAGAACTTTTAACATATTTGGAGGACGTATGTCATACGGTGGAAGTTGTCCAAAATGTCGTGTCACATTAAAGAATGGGGTATGTCCAGAATGCTTTGTGGACTATAACGAAAAAGAGGTTCAACCCGAAAAAGTCGTGAAAACACGCACGATTCATCTCAAAAATGGCACAACCATAAAAGTCGGACCCCGACCCGCTGTGGATTATCACTACTAACCAACATTTTAACCCATACACCAGGCACGGTGGATGGTCCTCCTCTCCGGAGTGGGAATAACTCCCAAGTCTTGAACCGCTCCGGAGCCCTTATTATTATCCGGTCCCCTGCGTACTTTCTCCGTGAACCCCCTTACTCACGGAATTTGTACCTCCGATTAGGGATTGGTAAAAGCGCTAACTCTGCTTCATAGAGAGAAGGCGCTTTTTTTCTGTTAGAATTAATGAATGGATCCCGTTAGAAATAAGCCGCCCCAAGTGGCTGCCGCCATGCCTTCGGCAGGGCGGATTTCTAACGGGATGGAAATAATCGCGGTGCTTCACAACGTCCGGAGTTTGCACAACGTCGGTTCCATGTTCAGAACGGCGGATGCGGCCGGCGTCTCAAAAATTTATCTCTGCGGCATCACGCCCGCTCCGACAGACAGGTTTGGAAAAGTGATTCCGCAGCTTGCGAAGGTGGCGCTCGGCGCCGAAAAAACCGTGCCTTGGGAATCGGTGAAATCGCCGCAGGCCGTTTTAAAACTCATTAAAATTTTAAAGAAAGAGGGATATAAGATATTGGCCATTGAACAATCTGAAAAATCGATTCCATATTACCAACTAAAAGCTAAAAGCTCACAGCTAAAAGCTGTTTTAATAATGGGAAATGAGGTAAAGGGTCTGCCCAAAAGCATTCTTAAGAATGCCGATAAGATACTGGAAATCCCCATGCAGGGAGATAAAGAATCGCTGAATGTGAGCGTCGCTTTCGGTATCGTAATTTTTGGTTTATTATATAGATAATCCTTATGTATTTCCCGAAAAACGTCCTCAATATTGTGATTTTTACGGTGGGCTTCATGGCCGGGATAACCGTCGCCACGCTTTATTACCTGAATCACATTGATTCGGCTACGAACAAGGTAAATATAAAAATCGGCGAGCAATACATAGTAGCGGAGATGGCAAAAACGGAGGCCGACAGGCAAAAAGGCTTGGGCGGGCGGACGAGCATCGGATTGAATGAAGGGATGTATTTTATGTTTGACGAGCCGGGGGTTTACAGCTTCTGGATGAAGGATATGAAATTTCCGATTGACCTGGTGTGGATTTCAAACGGCAAGATTGTCGGTTTTGAAGAAAATATGCAGCCGCCAGCCGACCCGAACGCGCCGGATTCGCAACTTAAAAGTTATTTGCCGCTGGAGCTAGTGGATAGGGTGCTGGAACTTCACGCTGGGCGGGTGGCTCTCTTTAAAGCCACCGTGGGCGACAGCGTTTTAGTAAAGCCCCTCGTCCCGGGCATTCAGGCCGCCCAGCAAAATCAGCCGGTTGTTTATTAGTTTTTCGGATTTATAATTTACTTATGGCTAAAGTTGCAATAAACGGTTTCGGGAGGATTGGGAGACTGTTTCTAAAACAAGCGCTCGGTCAAAAGGGATTGGATGTAGTCGCGATAAATGATTTGGGCGATATTGAAAATCTCGCCTATCTTTTAAAATACGACACGGTTTACGGAAGATATGAAAAAGAAGTGGAAGTGAGCGGTAAAAATCTTATCGTAGACGGCAAAAAAATTCTTTTTCTCCAAGAAAAAGACCCGGCGAAACTTCCGTGGAAAGAACTGAAAATTGACGTTGTGGTGGAGGCCACGGGCGTTTTTGAATCCTACGAAAAAGCAAAAGTTCATTTGGGTGCCGGCGCGAAGCGCGTCGTCATCACCGCCCCCGCCAAAGACGAGGACGGTTCTTTAGGCCGAACCGTTTTGATGGGCGTGAACGAAAAAGAAATAAAAACCTGCCCGATTACTTCAAACGGCTCCTGCACGACGAACGCGGCCTCACCCGTCATTCAAATATTGTCGGATAACCCCGGAATAGAAAAGGCGATTTTGAATACCGTGCACGCCTACACGGCGACGCAGAGCATTGTTGATGGCCCCGTAAAAGGCAAGGATTTCCGGCGCGGGCGCGCGGCGGCGCAGAATATCACGCCTTCCACGACCGGGGCGGCGATTGCCGTCACGCGGGCGCTCAGGGAAATGGAAGGGAAATTTGACGGTATCGCCATCCGCGTGCCGGTTCCGGGCGGCTCCATCGCCGACATTACTTTCATCTCAAAAAAGAAAACTTCGGTTGAGGAAATAAACGAAATTTTCCGGAAAGCGGAGAAAGACGCCAGATGGAAGGGAATTTTGAAGACGACCGAAGACCAGATTGTTTCCTCGGACATAATCGGCGAACCCTGGGGTGCGATTGTGGATCTGTCTTTCACGAAAGTGGTGGGCGGAAACCTGGTGAAGGTTTTGAGTTGGTACGACAATGAAGCGGGGTATGTTTCCACACTCATAAAGCACGTTAACGCCGCGATTGCGGCGCTTTAGATTTTTATGCTTATTTATATCGGCGCGGATCACCGCGGGTTTAAATTGAAGGAAACACTGAAGAATTTTTTGAAGTTACGGGGATACCAGGTCGTTGATTTGGGCAATACGGTTTATGACGAAGGGGATGATAATCCGATTTTTGCCGCCAAGGTGGCCGAGCAGGTGAACGTGGATTCTGAAACATCGCGCGGGATTTTGATTTGTGGTTCGGGCGTGGGCGTGAGCATTGTCGCGAATAAATTTCCCCACATTCGCGCGGCTTTGGCTTCCTCGCCCGACCAGGCGTATGACAGCCGAAAAGAAGATGATTCAAACATACTCGCGCTCGGCGCCAATTATCTGGACGATGAGACGGCGGAAAGAATAACGCTTACTTGGCTTGAAACGCCGTTTTCGGGGGAAGAAAGGTATCGCCGCAGATTGAGCGAAATAGACCAGATTGAGGAAACGAGGCCGGATAGCGATTCAAGCGAAAAAACCTCCAAAGATATTAACTGGCAATGAACGCGATTATCGGGATTAATTGTTCTGACTTTGAGTGCGTAAAAAAACTTTTTGGCGAGGCGGCGGGTTTGAGCGCGCGCGCAGTTCAAATTGACGTTTCGGACGGGAAGTTCGCGCCGGTTAAAACCTGGGGCAATCCGGAAGAATTAAGGGAAATTCTGAAAGAATATCCCGGCATAGAGACGGAAATTCATCTGATGGTTGAAGAGCCGGAAAAGGTTTTTGAAAATTGGCTTTCAGCGGGCGCGAAAAGGTTGGTGATCCACATTGAAAGCGCCGGTAATTTGTTTTCTATCCGCGATAAGACCGAAGCGCTTGGAATGAAAGTAATCTGGGGGCTCAGGACGGAAACGCCCATTGAATCGCTGGTTCAATATTTGAAAAATAATCAAGAAATTTCCGTTCAGTTTTTGGCAGTAAGCCCGGGATTTTCCAATCAGGTTTTTGATTCCAGAAACATTGAGAGAATAAAAAGATTGCGGGAAAGGTGGCCGAATATTGAAATTAGGGTTGATGGCGGGATGAATCCCGAGACGGCAGAAATGGCTAAAAAGGCGGGGGCGGATGCCGTTGTTTCGGTGTCTTACATATTTGAAGGCAGTGATGCCGCCGCGGCATATAAAACCCTTCTAAATCTTTAATCTTCAAAAATGTAACATATGTTACATTTTTGAAGACATGGGTTTTATGGTTTTTGGAGAATTTTGGCGAATTTTATGATTGCTGTATAATAAATTCAAATAATTTTTATGAGGCGTTCCCGGTCAAAAAAATCCAAATTTATCTTCGTGACCGGGGGAACTGTCTCCGGATTGGGAAAAGGAGTGACGGTGGCATCCATCGCCACTCTTTTAAAATCCAGAGGGATGGATGTTCTGCCCTTGAAAATGGACCCGTATTTGAATAAGGATGCGGGAACGATGAATCCTTATCAGCACGGCGAGGTTTTCGTGACGGATGACGGCGCGGAGACGGATTTGGATTTGGGGCATTATGAGAGGTTCACGGGGCTGAATCTGACCCGGGATTCAAACTTCACGACCGGAGCGGTGTATGAAGAAGTCATCCATCAAGAGCGTCAAGGAAATTTTCTGGGAAAGACGATTCAAATTATTCCGCACATCACGGATGAGATAAAAAGGAGAATTTTGGGCGCGGCTAAAAAACACAAAGCCGACGTTTGCATCGTGGAAATCGGCGGGACCGTGGGCGACATAGAAGCTGAACCGTTTTTGGAAACGGTCCGGCAAATAGTGAGGGAAGAAGGAAGCGAAAATGTGATTTTTGTCCATGTGGTGAAGATGGATTACATTTATCCCTCCGACGAAGCGAAAACTAAACCGATCCAACAGTCGGTTGCGATTTTCCGCGAGCGCGGAATCCAGCCGGATTTTCTCGTGGTGCGCTGCAAGCGGCCCATCACCAAGGAAAATTTTGAAAAAATATCGCTCTTCACGAATGTGCCGGAGAAAAGAATAATTCCGGCGTTGGATGTGGAGATTCTCTATGAAGTTCCGTTGAATTTCAAAAAATCTAAGTTTGACGACCATATTCTTGAACGACTGAATATTCGCGGTAAGAACCGAGACATGAGGAGATGGCAAAGAGTCGTTAATAAACTAAAGCAGGCGAAGAAAACGGTTAAAATTGCTCTAGTTGGGAAGTACGTGGAAAATAGCGACGCTTACATATCCGTTGAAGAAGCGATAAAAACTGCGGCCGGCCACGCCGGAGCCAGAGCGGAAATCGTTCACGTTGAATCCGAAACCGAAGATGTTCTGAAAAAAATAAAGGATGCAGACGGCATCGTCGTCCCGGGCGGTTTTGGCAAACGCGGGATAGAAGGAAAAATAAAAGCCGTTCGCTTCGCCCGCGAAAATAATATCCCTCTGTTGGGGCTCTGCCTCGGCCTTCAGGTGGCTGTGATAGAGTTTGCGAGGAACGTATGCGGGATGAAGAACGCAAACAGCACGGAATTTGACCTAAAGACATCCTACCCGGTGATAGATATTCTACCGAGCCAGAAAGGCATAAAAGAAATGGGGGGCACGATGCGGCTGGGGAGCGCGGGCGCGTTTTTGGACAAAAATTCAAAAATAATCGCCTTGTACAAAAACAACAGGATTGCGGAGCGACATCGCCATCGTTATGAAGTGAACCCGGAATTTCACGAAAAGCTTTTGAAAGGCGGGCTCGTGTTCAGCGGGATAAACACCGCGGACAAACGCATCGTGGAATTCATTGAAATTCCGAAGCATAAATTTTTCGTGGCGACGCAAGCCCATCCGGAATTCAAATCCAGGTTCATGGAACCGCATCCGTTATTCCTTGGTTTAATTAAAGCGGCTCTAAGTAAGGATTGAATAAATAGGTTATAATTAACTTAATGAAACCCATCCATGATGGACGGCTTGAATACTTAGAGGAATTGGCGAATAAAATCCGCGAGAAGGTGATTGAGACGCTTTTGGAAGCCGGTTCGGGGCACTCGGCGGGACCGCTCGGAATGGCGGATATTTTTACCGCCTTTTATTTTCACATTCTGAAGCATGACCCAAAAAAGCCGGATTGGCCGGAACGCGACCGGCTTGTGCTTTCAAACGGCCATATCTGCCCGGTTTTATATACTACATTGGCCTACGCCGGATATTTTCCGATTGAAGAATTGAAGACGCTGCGGAAACTGAATTCGCGCCTTCAGGGTCATCCGCACCGCTTGGCGCTTCCGGGGCTTGAAACTACTTCAGGCCCTCTCGGTTCCGGGCTTTCGCAGGCGATTGGGATGGCGCTTACGGCGAAGCTGGATGGCAAGAAATACCGGGTGTATTGTCTGACTTCCGACGGCGAGCATGAGGAGGGGAATCACTGGGAAGCCGCGATGTTTGCCGGGAAAAATAAATTGAACAATCTTACCGTCGTCGTGGACCGGAACAATATTCAGATAGACGGATTTACGGAGAACGTGATGCCGCTTGAACCGCTCAAGGCAAAATACGAAGCGTTCAACTGGCACGTGTTGGAAATTGACGGGCACAATATGCAGGATTTGGTGGACGCGATTTCGGAAGCCGAGGCGATTTACGAAAAGCCAACGGTTATAATCGCGCACACGATTCCCGGGAAGGGCGTGAGTTTCATGGAACGGGATTTCCGCTGGCATGGTAAGCCGCCGAACAAGGAAGAGGCAAAAAAAGCGCTTCACGAACTGAGAACTTTGGGTCAGAGAATTAAAAGCGAACACGAGTAATATGTTAAACCCTGAATTAAAATTGAATCCCAGATTGTTCAACGAAGACGTTGAACAAAAACCAATCCGCGACGGATACGGCGACGGGCTGGTTTTGGCCGGCGAGGCGGATAAAAACGTGGTGGCGCTTTGCGCTGATTTAATTGAATCCACGCGGACGGAGGCCTTTGCGAAAAAATTTCCCGAGAGATTTTTTGAAGTCGGGGTGGCTGAGCAAAATATGGCGACAATTGCGGCAGGTTTGGGCATTTCCGGTAAAATCCCATTTATCGCTTCTTACGCCACCTTCTCGCCGGGGCGGAATTATGAACAGATTCGCACAACGATTGCCTATAACGATTCCAACGTGAAAATCGCCGGTCATCACGCGGGCATTTCCGTGGGACCGGATGGCGCGACGCACCAGGCGACGGAAGATATCGCG
Organism: Minisyncoccia bacterium; assembly: GCA_049997835.1. Taxonomy (GTDB): domain Bacteria; phylum Patescibacteriota; class Minisyncoccia; order UBA6257; family GWB1-50-10; genus JBBTQX01. The sequence continues at coordinate 13,735 of JBEKSI010000001.1, forward strand.
ATAATGCGCGCGATGCCGAATATGTTGGTTTTCGTGCCGTGCGACGCGATTGAAGCGAAGAAAGCGACGCTCGCCGCGGCGAAACTCTGGGGACCGGTATATTTAAGGTTCGCGAGAGAAAAATCGCCCGTGATTACGACGGAAGAAACGCCGTTTACGCCGGGTAAGGCGCAAATATTCTGGCAGTCAAAGAAGCCACAAGCGGTGATTATTGTCTGTGGTACACTCGTTTATAACGCGCTTCTCGCGGCCAAGGAGTTGGAGAAAGAAAAGATCGGCACGGTGGTTTTAAATAATGCCTCAATAAAGCCGTTGGATGAAAATATGATTTTGGATTTGGTCAAAAAATATCCCGCCGTCGTGACGGTGGAAGAACATCAGATCCACGGCGGATTGGGAGGGGCGGTAGCGGAACTCTTGGCAAAATACCGTCCGGCACCGATTGAATTTGTCGGGCTTAAAGACACTTTCGGAGAATCCGGCGCGCCGGACGAACTTATAGAAAAATACGGCATGGGCGCGGATAATATAAAAGAGGCGGTAAAAAAGGTTTTAAAGAGAATTTAATGTTTGACGTTATTACCATCGGTTCAGTGACGCGGGACGCTTTTTTTGAAGCGCCGAAATTCAAAACAATTCCGTGGAAAAAAACGCCTTCAAAAAAAGGGCTTATTTTGCCGCTTGGGGAGAAGCTTGAAGTGAATGACGTTTATTTCACGATTGGGGGAAATTCCGCGAACGCCGCCGTAACTTTCAGTCGGTTTGGTTTCAAGACGGCTTGCATCGGGAAGACGGGAGACGACCCTGGCGGCCGGGAAATCAGGCGGCGCCTGAACGCGGAAGGAGTAAACGCGAACTTACTTCTTAAGACAAGTAAGCTCGGGACGGCCTATTCAGTATTGCTTTTGAAGGACGGAGAAAGGACGATTTTAAGCTATCACGGTGCTTCCAATCTTTTTAATCTGAAAGACATTGATTTGAATAAGCTGAAAGCCAAGTGGTGGTATCTGTCGCTCGCGGGAGAATCCACGAAAATTTTCGGCGCTTTGCTTAATTTTGCGCGAAAGCACAAGATTGCGGTGGCGTTTAATCCGAGCGGTTATCATTTAAAGCATCATCGCCGGGATATTTTAAAGCGCTTAAAGAACATTTCGTTTTTAGTGTTAAATGAAGAAGAAGCGGCTATTCTTATCGGCTTACCGTTCTATAAAGAAAAGGAGGTTTTTAAAAAACTAGACGTGCTTATGCCGGGGATTCTCGCGGTTACGAATGGCCGGAAGGGCGCGACGGTTTCCGACGGGAAATCGATTTACCGGGCGGGGATTTTCAAAGAGAGAAAATTAGCGGATAGGACGGGAGCAGGTGACGCGTTCGGTTCCGGGTTTGTGGCGGGCTTGATGCAAAAAAACGACATTAATTTCGCGTTGCGTCTCGCTTCCGCGAACGCTACCTCCGCGGTGGAGAAAATCGGAGCGACGGAGGGAGTGCTTACGAAACGTGAATTTGAAAATCCCAGATGGCGAAATTTCAGAATAAGCGTCAAAAAAATATCATGATTGCCACCGAACGTATCGCCAAAATTTTAAGAGCCGACAGGGGTTTTTTGGAAAAAATCGACAGACATCTTTCAATTATAACCGGCAAAACCGGCGTGATGGGAAAAATCCTGAAGGAGAACGACAATCTCGTTAAGGGCCATCTCCTTAAATTGGGAGTGGCGGAAGACGCTACCGCGAAGGAAGTTTATGACGCGCTGATTTCCAAAATTGAAGCCGACAATCATCTTATTTTTGAGGCGCTGGGCCAGCCCTGTCTCACTGCTAAAAGCGACTGCACGCGGGTTTTGGAAGTGGTGAAAAAAGTGGCCGGCGTGAATCACGGATTTTTTCTGCGCAAGGAAAAAGCCATTGAGTTTCTGAATAACCAGCCGCCACTCAAGGTGATGAAATGCCTGGGTTATGGATCGGTCGGCGAGATGCTGGAGAAGGAAGATTTATTTGAAATCTACAGCGCGTTGCGTTTCGTTGAGGGAAACGAATGGCTGAACGACGTGTTTTTCAAGCAATACGAGAATCTGAAACCCGGGGATTTTGAGAAGCGGGAAATTGTGGTGCGCGCCCTGCCGGAAAAATGGGCGGCCATTGCCGCGCCTTTCGTGGAAAGAAAGTGGCACAATATCAGCCATTTAAAAGAAATGGGGGTGGTTTTCGTGATTCCCGTATCGCTTGGAATTTCAGGCGAGCTTTTGAGGATGATAGGATTGGTTTTTCATTATCTCCACGAAATTCCTTTTTATTCGGAACTCTTCCTGAAGAGCGTGGAATTTCCCGAAACATTTGCGGCCAATATTATTTCTTTTCTGCGGGGCGACATTCTTGACCGGCGTTTGCAGGAAGGCGAGAAAACTTTATGGCTTGTGGTCCAGCGCTATCTCGCGAAAGATGACGAGAACGACTGGCGGCTTTTCGCGCCGCATATAAATCCGGAGGCGATCCACTGGGTAAAAGCGGGGGAAGACGTTTTGCGGCTCGGCGAGGCGTTGGACGGAAAGAGCGTGGACTTGAGTTTCTGGGCGGGTTTAGATTGGGCGGGCGACTATTTCAAGGACGAGATCGGGAACGACACGCTCGTGAGCTTCAACTTGGTGGATACCGTGATGAGTTTAGTAAAGGAAAAAGACATGATTAAGTATCTTTATCATCACGAAGAAGCGCTTTGGAACCAGATTTTCGCCGAATATTTCAGCTTTGACGAACTGGAAAAATTCGCGAAGGAATATCTGCTTCAGGGATATTTTGAGATATGAGCTTGGTCGGTGCGTTACTGATTGTTCTGGCTTCGGGTTTGATTATTGGTTGGCTTTTGGAGTTTTTATACAGAAGTTTGGAAAGAGGGAAGATTACAAAACCGTTATTTATCAATGAGCAGATGTATGTATTTACTGCGCTATTTTCATACTTCTTGTATGTTATGGATATTCAACTGGTTTTTGTGATTTTATGTCTATTCTTATTTACCACGGGGATTGAATTTATCACGGGATATCTGGCACTGAAATTAGGGGGTGTCCGTTTGTGGGATTATTCAGAATATCCGTACGATTATAAGGGAATTGTTTGTCTGGAATTTTCCGTCATTTGGCTTGGTATAGCGTTGGTTTATTATTATTTCGTTCTTCCTTTTCTTGTTGGGTATATAATATAAAAATATGAGAAGTTTAAAACAGGCTATAAAAAACGCGGAGAAGGGAAAAATCGCGATTGGGCATTTTAATATTTCCAATCTGGAACAATTGAAGGCGATTGCGGAGGCGGTGCGGAAATTAAATTTGCCGGTGATTATCGGTGTTTCCGAAGGCGAGCGGGAATATATCGGCGTAAATCAGGTGAAAGATTTAATTGACGGGTACAATAAGGAATTTGGAGGCAATTCCGGCTTTTGGCTGTTTTTAAACGCCGACCATACCCATTCTTTGGATAAAGTGCAAGAAGCGGCGGCGGCAAACTTTGATGAGATTCTTTTTGACGGAGGTAAATTATTGCTTGAAGAAAATATAAAACAAACTAAACAGGCGCTTAAAATTGCGAAGCCGGGATTAAAACTTTGGAGGAAGAATATTTTAATTGAGGGTGAGCTTGGATATATCGGGAGCGCTTCGGAGATAAGGAAAGAAATCCCGGAAGGAGCGGCGATAAAGCCGGAGGATCTGACTAAACCGGAAGAAGCCGCTCAGTTTGTAAAAGAAACCGGCGTGGATTTGCTCGCGCCGGCCGTGGGGAATATACACGGGATGTACGCGAACATATCAGACCCAGCACTGGATATTGAACGCATCCGCGCCATAAAGAAAGCGGTAAAAATACCGCTGGTGCTCCACGGCGCATCCGGAAATACTGAAAGCGATCTGCTCGCGGCAATTGATGCCGGCATTTCCATAATCCACATTTCCACGGAGCTCCGGGCCGCTTGGCGCGAGGGTCTGGAAAAGGACTTAAAAGAAAAGCCGGACGAAGTTGCTCCCTATAAACTTACCCCGGACGCGATTAAGAAAACGGAAGAGATTGTTGAGAGAAAATTAAGATTATTCAATAAATTGTAGTTATCTTCATTGCTTCAAAATTTATCCATATGGATAAATTTTGAAGGCGCCTTTTTCTTGATTTAAAATACGTTTACCCTTAGATTTACTAATCATATATGGAGTCACAAAATATCAATAAAATAATTTTGGAAGTCCGAGCCGGGACGGGCGGGGACGAGGCCTCGCTTTTTGCCGGCGACTTGGTGCGGATGTATCAGAAGTATTCCCAGAAAAAAGGATGGAATTTTTCCATTCTTGACGCGAGCGAAAGCGGCGCGAAGGGATATAAAACATTGGTTGCCGAAGTAGCCGGTACGGGAGTTTATGGCGCCTTAAAACAGGAATCCGGCGTGCATCGCGTACAAAGGGTTCCCGAAACTGAGCGGCAGGGAAGAATTCATACTTCAACGGCCTCAGTCGCGGTTCTGCCGGTCGTGGAGGCGAAAGCGGTGGATATAAAAGACAGCGATTTGGAAGTGACTTTTTCCCGCGCGGGCGGCCCCGGCGGGCAGAACGTAAATAACGTTGAAACGGCAGTGAGAATCACGCACAAGCCGACGGGTATCGTGGTTTCATGCCGGATGGAACGTTCACAGCATGCGAATCGCGAAAAGGCGATGGAAATGCTCCGTTCAATACTTTTTAACGAAGCCCAGCGCCAATCGGTTGGTTCTATATCAGAACTCCGGAACAACCAAATTGGTTCGGGTGACCGTTCCGAAAAGATACGCACTTATAATTTCCCCGATGACCGGATAACGGACCATCGCATTGGAAAAAAGTGGCACAACATAGAAAAAATTCTTGAGGGAGATTTTGAGCCCATAGTAAAAGCCTTCGCGAAGTAAAGCAAAATCCGGCACTCCCGCTCAGGCTGTCTCCGGGGCGACGCCCAAGTCTTAGCCTTCGCAAGAGTACCGGATTTTGCTTTCTTCTTTCTCCTATTAAAAAAGGATTCGGCGAGCCAAGAAAAGTGGGTAAGACCGAGGCCTTGTTGGCCCGGAGCGCACACTTTTTTGGCTTGCCGAATCCGTGACCTACCCTTACTTCCCGTTCAACGTATCAATATCGTCTTGGAATTTATCCGCTTGGTCCACGACTGGCTGGCCATACCAAAAGCGATAAGTGTACCAACTCGCGCCTGCGTAATATTTTGCCGCGGCGCAACGCTCAATAAGGGTTTGATAGGGAAGGGACGCGGATTTGTTCGCGGTCGCGTAGTTTACGCAGGTTGCGGATTGTTCCAAATCTTTAATGTAAAGGCCGGTTGCCGCGAAGGCATCGGAATTATTCCACGGGTTGGCTGGGGTATTGCCAGTCACTTTTGAAATAGCGTCGGAATAGAGTTTCCAGGTGGAAGGAATGAATTGGGCCGGACCCATGGCGCCGCCGTAGGAGCCGTGCTGGTTGGCGCAGGAAACGTAGACGGATTGAGAATCCGGGTCTATTCCAAGTTTGCTTAAAAGATTTAAAAATATGGGCTTGTCGCGCGTCGGATTCATGGCCGTTTTGTAGGAGCAACGTCCGACATTCTTACCGAGCAACGATTCCCTGTTCAGAATCGCAAGGATGATTGCGGAACGCACCCCGGTCGCTCCCTCGGCCAATTTGGCGTAATCATACGCTTTAGCGAAAGTGAGTTCGCCGCCGCCCAGAAGTTCAAAGATGCGGCTTCGGATTTGGGCCGCCGTAGCTTTATCTTTAGTAAGGATTTTTTGGTATTCCGATTCCTTACCTTTTGTTTCTTTCAGGAGGGTGGTTTTTTGACTTTGTGTATTCTTTAAAGCTTTCTGCTGGGCCTGCTGGATCGCTTTGAAATTTTCCGTGTCGGTTTTCTCGCTTGAAAGTTCCTGTTTCTGGTCAAGGAGTTGCTGGCGGAGCTTGGTAATTTCTTCAAGCGAAGTCCGGAGGCCGCCTTGGACTAGCGCGATATCATTCAAGCTTCCGAAGAAATCCGATAGGTTGTTGTTGGAGAGCAGAATCGCCGTGAGTGTTTCACGATCAGATTCGTAGATTAATCTCAGTGATTTTGATATCGCGTCCTTGTGGGTTGTAATCTGGTCCTCGGTTTGGTTTATCTGCCCTTGAGTGCTTTTTATTTCTCCGTCCAACTGCGTGATTTCAAGATTAACGGCTTTAATTTGAAGATTTAGTTTGTTGACTTGGGCGTTTAACGTACTTATTTGACTGCTTAAGGTTTTTCCTTGTTTTTGATATTCGGTAATGGTTGCCTGGTTTTGTTCAATTTGTTTTTCCAAATCCGAAAGCTGCTGTTCCAGAGCGGCTCTTTCTTCCTGAGCTTTCTGGGCCGCCGAAGGGGTGCTGGTCGCCGTGCTGCTTGAGGTGGAACTTGAGTTGTCGGCTCGCGCGGAATACCCGCCCATTATGATTAAACAGAAAGAAAAAAGAGCGATTATTTGCGTAATCCGCTTCATTTATATCCATAATAACACAAACCGAGCGCATAACTCTAAAATTATGCGCTCGGTAAGGTTTGATTTATATTAAAATCCTTATTTTTTCTCTTCAGTTTTTTCTTCGGCGGCGGGAGTTTCGGTTTCAATTCCGCCTTCAGCCGGGGCCGGAGCGACCGTGGCTTCGGATTCCTCTTTGGCGGTTTCGGCTATGGTTACGATCGCGGATTCGGCATGCGAAAGGATTTTTACGTTTGGAGTGGCTTTCAGATCTTTTACATAGACGCCCTGGCCCGGATTTTCCAGATGGGTAATGTCTATTTCATAGCGGTGAGGGATCTGATTCGGCAGGGCTTCAACGTCTATCTCGTTCAAAATTTTCATTACCATCAAGCCCTTTTTCACGGCGGGCGCTTCGCCGACCAGTTCAACCGGCACTTTGGTTTGAATTTTTTCGTCCATTCTAATGCGATGAAAATCCACCGAAAGAACCACTCCTTTCATGTTGTTAAAATCAACGTCACTTACGATGACGGGAATTTTTTCTCCTTTTTCGTTTACCAGATTTATCACCGTGTTTTCCCCGGCTTCTTTGAAGGCCTTTGAAAAATCTTTGGCCGGGATACTAACATGCTCGTTTTTAAAACCATGCCCGAAGATCTCGGCGGGAACCAACCCGTCAGCTCTTAATTTTTTGGTTTTTTTTCCGAAAATGAAACGGTTTTGAATTTTCAGTTCCATATTTATTTCTTCTTATTTTTGGAAATCCGGGTTTTTTTGGCGGATACGGTTTTTACTCCGGCTTTCTCGCGGCGCGCCTTGAATTTTTCCACGCGTCCGGCGGTATCTATCAATTGTTCGCGTCCCGTGTAGAACGGGTGGCATTTACTGCAGATTTCCACTTTGATTTCGGGTACGGCCGAACCCACGGTAAAAGCATTGCCGCAGGCGCAGGAGACCTTCGTTTTCTCGTGATATTTAGGATGGATGTCTTTTTTCATGAGTTTGTGAGAGTTATAATAGCAAGGCTTTTGGGGATTGACAAGTCGTGGGGGTTTTATATACTTAAAACCAATATGGAAGGTTATGCTTAGTTAAAAATTCAGAATAAGTTTTAAGGAGTTTAAAGACATCCGTCGCGAGTTTCTGAGAGAAACCGGAGATTCACGAGGGATGTTTTGTTCTGAGATGGCCGCGCTGATCGTAATTTGAAAAATCAATATAAACCATACGCATTAAAAATTTTTTTAGTTGTCCTGTTTATTTCTGAAACTTTGTACGAGGAACTCGATCGAGGGTTTTTCGTACGGAGTTTCTTTAGAGGATTTGATCCTGGTCCAGGATGAACGCTGGCGGCGTGGATAAGGCATGCAAGTCGAACGAATTCATTTGCGATTACATCAAGAATGAATTAGTGGCGAACGAGTTAGTAACGCCTTGGTACGTACCTCGAAGTCGGGCATAACGAGCCGAAAGGTTCGCTAATTCCCGATGTGGAAGCAATTCCAAAGTCGCAAGACGCTTTGAGAGCGGCCTAGGTCCCATCAGCTAGTTGGTGAGGTAAGAGCTCACCAAGGCTATGACGGGTAGGGGGGCTGAGAGGCTGATCCCCAACGACGAGACTGAGACACGGCTCGTACACCTACGGGTGGCAGCAGTCGAGAATATTCGACAATGGGCGAAAGCCTGATCGAGCGACGCCGCGTGCAGGATGAAGGTCTTCGGATCGTAAACTGCTTTTATGTTTTAGAAAGTTATTGATCGAGACATGAATAAGGAGCTGCAAACTTCGTGCCAGCAGCCGCGGTAATACGAAGGCTCCAAGCGTTATCCGGATTTATTGGGCGTAAAGGGCGCGTAGGGGGTTTTGTGTGTTTCCGGTTAAAGACCGAGGCTTAACTTCGGTATTGCCGGGAAAACTACAGAACTAGAGGGTGTTAGAGGTGAGTAGAACGCACGGTGTAGGGGTGAAATCCGTTGATATCGTGCGGAATACCAAAGGCGAAGGCAGCTCACTGGGACATTCCTGACCCTGAGGCGCGAAAGCGTGGGGAGCAAAAAGGATTAGATACCCTTGTAGTCCACGCCCTAAACGATGCAGATTAGTCGTCTCGAGTATCGACCCTCGGGGTGGCGTAGCTAACGCGTTAAATCTGCCGCCTGGGAAGTACGAGCGCAAGCTTAAAACTCAAAGGAATAGACGGGGACTCGCACAAGCGGTGGAACATGTGGTTTAATTCGACAGCAAACGAGAAACCTCACCAGGACTTGAAATGCTTCTGAAGAGCGTCCGAAAGGATGTTCGTCTCACAAGGACAGAAGCACAGGTGCTGCATGGTTGCCGTCAGCATGTGCCGTGAGGCGCTCCCTTCAATGGGGTAACATGCGCAACCCTCTCCCTCTGTTATAAGTGTCAGAGGGGACTGCCGTCTCATAGACGGAGGAAGGCGAGGATGACGTCAAATCAGCATGGCCCTCTGATGTCCTGGGCCACACACATGTTACAATGGCCGATACAACGGGTTGCCAAGCCGCAAGGCGGAGCTAATCCCAAAAAATCGGCCTCAGTTCAGATTGCGGGCTGCAACTCGCCCGCATGAAGTTGGAATCGCTAGTAATCGCGGATCAGAATGCCGCGGTGAATACGTTCTCGAGTCCTGTACTCACCGCCCGTCACACCAAGGGAGCCGGGAGTGCCTAAAATTTCTCTTCGGAGGGACTAGGGTAAGCTCGGTAACACGGGTGAAGTCGTAACAAGGCACGCGTAGCGGAAGCTGTGCGTGGAATTATTAAATTTTATTCGATACGCCATTCGGGTGTATAAATTGAGAGGTGTTGGCCGATAAACCTAAAGTCTCGGCTACAGGATGACTAAAAAAGTTTTTAATGTCTTTATCTTTGCGCTTTCCGCCACCGGCTGTCGGCGCGCTCCTGCGGCGCGCCGCAGCCTACACTCTCGGCACAAAAGTCCGACTTTTAGTCGGACACCAAGCTTTTGTGCCTCCGAGAGTTGTCGTCAAACGCAAAGATAAAGACATCTTATGGAGAAGGACGAAGAATAATTACATTTTTTGTTTTTTCTCCTATTTTTGTTAATATTTAGGTATGGAAGGGATAAAGAAAATTCTATTGGTTGAAGACGAGCCGATGCTTTCCAATCTGCTCCGTCAGCGGCTGGAGAGGGAGAATTTCCAGGTTACGACGGCTCACGATGGCGCCGAGGCGGTCAAGATTTTAAAACAGGAAAAACCGGACCTTATTCTTCTGGATATCATCCTTCCCAAGATGTCCGGATTTGAGGTGATGGAAGCAATGAGGGGCGATCCTTCCATCCAAGCCGCGCCGGTAGTGGTCGTTTCAAACTTGGGGCAGGAAAGCGACGTGGAGCACGGGCAGAGCTTGGGGGCGGTTGGATATTTCGTTAAAGCTCAGATGTCCATTGAGGATCTGGTTTCTAAAATAAGAGAGTTTTTGCTACAATAAACGAATATGAAAAAAGGTTTTACATTAATTGAACTTCTCGTTGTCATCGCAATTCTTGCCGTCTTAGCCACGGCCGTCGTTTTGGTTTTGAATCCCGCCGAGCTTTTGAAACAGGGGAGGGACTCCACTCGCGTTTCCGACATGGCGGCCTTGAACAGCGCCATATCGCTTTGGACTGCGGATGTTTTGAATGGCACTTGGGCTGCCAGCACGAAATGCACATCTTCCGTCACCGCGCCAGCCGGGGTTTTCACTACCGCTTGCACTGTATCAACTTCCACCGTTACTACCGGCACTGGTTGGGTGGCTTTGAATTTCGGTTCCATTGCCGCCGGTTCGCCTCTTTCAAAATTGCCGATGGATCCGAATAACGGTTCCACGAATTGCAGTGCTGGCACTCCGGCTGTTTGTGAATACGCGATTAATATGAGCAGCACGACAGGCATTTATAAATTGGCCACCCAAATGGAGAGCGCGAAGTTTCGGGCGGGCGGTAGCGCGGATGCCACATCCAACACCAAGGACGGAGGCACCAGTGATAGTTGGTACGAGGTTGGAAGCAACCTGACGGCGTGGTAATTTAACCTCATTTTAAGTAGTTGTGGTATAATTAAAAAAATGAAAAAGGGTTTTACCCTCATTGAACTTTTGGTCGTCATCGCGATTCTTGCCGTCTTAGCCACGGCCGTCGTTTTGGTTTTGAATCCCGCCGAGCTTTTGAAACAGGGTAGGGATGCCACCCGCATTTCCGACTTGGCGGCTCTAAACAGCGCTATCTCTCTTTGGGTTTCGGATGTAATCGCCGCGACCAATTGGAGCAGCGCTGCCGGTTTGCATTGCACCTATGATGCCACTCACCCGAACGCTTTTTCCGGCGCTTCCGCTTGCTCCGTTATCGCATCCACAACCGTAGATGGAACCGGCTGGGTGGCCTTGGACTTCAGATTAATTGCCGCCGGTTCGCCTCTTTCAAAATTGCCGATGGATCCGAATAACGGCGCTTCAGCGTGCAATAAGGGCTCTCCGGCTGTCTGCGAATACGCGATTAACGTAAGCAGCACGGTCGGCACTTATAAGTTGGCCACGCAGATGGAGAGCGTTAAATTTAATACCGGGGGGGGTTCCGATGTAACCTCCAAAGACGGCGGCACGGATGCGAACTGGTATGAAGTCGGAAGCAACATGAGCTTATAATATGTTTTTGAGAATGCCCCGATAGCTCGGGGTATTTTTTATTCATATCCGTTATAATTAGATTGTGATTAATCTTGCCCCGATCAAACTTAAGGAAATTCTGGTTAAGGCCGGCACGGTTGATGCCGATACTTTTGATAAATTCCAGAAAGAAGCTCTTCATAAGCGCCAGAACGTCGCGGAGATGATAATTTCCCAAGGCCTGATAAATCTGGATTACCTTTATATCCTTATCGCGAAGGCGCTTGGGGTGGAAAGGGTTAATCTTGGCTCAGTCGGCATTGACACGCAGATTTTAAACAAGCTTCCGGAAGACGTGGCCCGGCAGAGAAATTCCATCATCTTCGGAAGAGACGAAAAGGGTTATTACGAGGTGGCAATGGAAGACCCGACAGACCTGGAAACGGTTAATTTCTTAAGTTTGCGTCTGGGTGGTCCGGTAAAACCCTTTCTTGCCTCGGATGCGGATTTGAACCGCGGCTTCCTGCTTTATCAGCGCCAACTCACGCAGGATTTCAAGAAAATAATTGAGGATAGCATCCAGGAATCCCTGCGGGTAAAGAACAAAGGAGAAACGGATTTGAAACAAGCCGCGGAAGACCTGCCTATAGTGGCGATAGTGGACAATCTCCTTTCTTACGCGGTTTCTTCCCGGGCTTCCGACGCTCACTTTGAAGTTTTGGACGACGCGATTCTCGTCCGTTTCCGGATAGACGGCATTCTTCACGAAATTATCCGGGTGCCGAAGGAAATCCACCCGGCTATCGTCGCTCGCGTGAAAATCCTCTCCAACCTAAGAGTGGATGAACACACTCATCCGCAGGACGGGCGTTTCCGGTATGACGCCGGCGGCAATCCGATTGACGTCCGCGTTTCAGTTATCCCGACATTTTACGGAGAAAAAGTTGAGATGCGTCTCTTATCTTCCGCTCAGAAGCCGTTGTCGTTTACGGAACTTGGGATGCTTGATGACACGGTGAAATTAATAACGGAGGCCTTCAAAAAAAGCTACGGAATGATTTTGATTTGCGGGCCGACTGGCGCCGGTAAATCCACCACCCTTTATTCCATTATGGATGTTTTAAATCAACCGGAGGTGAATATTGTGACGATTGAAGACCCGATTGAATACGATATGCGTTATCTGAACCAAATGCAGGTGAATCAGGCGGCTGGAATAACCTTCGCTTCGGGGCTCCGTTCCATTCTTCGTCAAGATCCGAATGTTATAATGGTCGGCGAAATCCGCGATTCGGAAACCGCCGATATATCCATCCAATCGGCGCTTACGGGCCATCTGGTTCTTTCAAGCTTGCACACGAACGATGCCGCGACGGCCGTGCCGCGCCTTATGGATATGGGCGTGCCGCAATTTCTCGTGGCGGCGGTCTTAAACGCCGTGAGTTCCCAACGGCTTGCCCGCCGGATCCACCTGGATTGCATAGAGTCCTACACTCCGCCGCAGGAAATCTTGGATGGCATCAGCCGGGAGCTGGATTTGCTGAATCTAGTTAAGACCTCCGTGCGTCTTCCGAAGACGTTTTATCGGGGCAGGGGTTGCGATGCTTGCGGGCACACGGGCTATCACGGCCGCCTCGGTATTTTTGAGGTTTTGAATATCACCGAAAATATCCGGAAGCTCATTATCAGCCCCCAATTCAGCTTGGATAATTTAAGGATAACCGCCAAATCCGAGGGAATGACGACGATGCTGGAGGACGGGTTGAAAAAAGTGGAGATGGGAATGACGACAATTGAAGAGTTGTTTAGAGTCATCCGCGAATAAGCTAAAATTAAAATAATATGCAATTTCATTACATCGCTTCGCAGCCCGACGGTCGGGTGGTGGACAGCCAAATTGAAAGCAAGGACGTTTCGGAAGTCCTTCAATTTTTAACCTCGCGGGGTTTAAAGCCCATCAGCGTGAAGCCGATAGAGAGCGGATTTGGCGGGAAGGGCGGTTTGTTCGGGGGTAAGATAACAATCGCGGACCAGGTTTTTATTTCAAAATATCTGGCTCTGATGCTCAAGATCGGCACGGGGCTTTTGCAGGCGATAAATATTCTCATTGAGGATTTTGACAAGCCGGCCGTTAAAAAATTCCTTCTGGAGGTGAAAGCGAATCTTGAAGCGGGCATGCCGTTTTTCACCACCTTTTTCCGTTACCCGAAGGTATTCAGCCAAGTTTACGTGAATCTCATAAAAGCCGGAGAGTCATCCGGCAATCTGGACAGCGTTTTTGAAAATCTCACCGTCTCGCTTTCCAAAGAAAAAGCGATGCGTGACCAGATAAAAAGCGCCTTAGTTTATCCGATCCTTCTTCTTTCAACCTCCATTATTATTTTGGCGTTTCTTGTGATGTTCGCTTTGCCGAAGATCGCCAAAGTTTTTATTGATTCAGGTTTCCAGCCGCCACTCTTTTCAAGGGTCGTTTTTTCAATCGGACTTTTCTTCGGCCAGTACGGTTTTCTGTTTCTTTTTGTCATTATCGGCGGGCTCACGGCGTTTATAATCACCTACAAGAGTTCTTTTGTTTTTAAAAAAGCGGTGGTGAGCGTGGTAAGCAGCATCCCTGTCATAAATGACGTTGTGAAGAAAATCGCGCTCCAACGTTTTGCCGCCACCCTTTCCTCGCTCATTAAAGCCGGTTTGCCCCTTACGGAGGCGCTGGAAATTACGGCCCAGGCGGTGGGGAACGTGGAGCTTCGGGACGCTCTTATGAGAATTTCAAGGGAGGGTCTGGCAAAAGGACTTACGGTCGGAGAGGCCTTCCGGCGCGAAGAATTTTTTCCGAAGACAGTAGTCAATCTTGTGGCAATTTCCGAAAGAGCCGGACATATTGAGAATGTCTTGGAGACACTGGCCGACTTTTACGCAAGCGAAATAGACAGCTCGCTCAAAATCCTCGTTTCTTTTTTGGAGCCGGTGATGCTGCTCGTTATCGGATTCATTATCGGCGTGATCGCATTGTCAATAATTATCCCTATCTACCAGCTCACAACTCAATTTTGATGAAGAAAGACGGATTTACCTTAATAGAGCTTCTAGTCGTGGTCGCTATATCGGTTGTGATGATAGTTACGGGATTTTCCTATTTTGGCACCTATCGTTCGGAGCAGGACTTGAAACTGACCGCGAATGAAATTGTGGCCGCGGTCAAAAACACTCAACAATTATCCAGAAGTCAGCAGGGCGGTTCCAGATGGGGGATTCGTTTTTCCAACGCAACTTCGTCTCAGTCGTATTCCGTTTTCAGCGGAATGAGTTATGCCACCGGCACCGTTGCCAATTTCTACTCCATACGGCGGCCGGGGATTTGTTTTATTGACCCTTCCGCCAGCACAACTAAAGAAGTGGTTTTTCAACCGATAAGCGCCTACGTAAGCAATTATTTTTCCGTGACTCTCGGGCTTTGCAATGATGCTTCCAGACAGAAAGTAATTGAAATCACCACCTTGGGAATGGTGAGCGCTTTGGATGGAGAAGGTTTTGCGGTCCAAAGCATCAGTCCTTCATCGGGAGCGAATAATGGGTCGGTCTCGATTTCAACCGTACTCGGCGCGAATTTTAAAAGCGGCGCGACGGTAAAACTTTCTAAAGCCGGCCAGTCGGACATAAACGGAACCGGTTTCACGGTGGCGAACTATTCAACGATCAACGGCGGCTCCTTTAATATTGTGGATGCCGCGACTGGTCCCTGGGACGTGGTGGTGACTAATCCCGATAGTAGCAGCTCCACTCTTCCCGGTGGTTTCACCGTGGTTCTTCCGGCGCCGGTAGTAACCACAGCCAATCCCTCAAGCGGCGCCCGTAACACAACCGTTTCCGGTATTTCAATCGGCGGCGCCTATTTTCAGAACGGCGGCAGCGTAAAGCTCAAAAGAGGCGGCTATTCGGATGTGAATGGTACTGGTTTCACTTTTTCAAGCCCTACGAGTTTTATTAATGGCTCTTTCAATTTAAACGGCGTCGCGGCCGGTCTTTGGGATGTGGCTGTGACTAACCCCGACGCGCAAATCGGCATGCTTGTGAATGGTTTTCAGGTTACGGTCGCCACTGGCACCATTGATGGCACATACCGCTACGCTTGGAACGATAATTACGGCTGGTGGGATTTTGCCACCTCAACTTCCAACGTGAGCGTTACGGACACGGAACTCACCGGCTATGCTTGGAATGCTTCCGCCGGCCTTTTGAGCTTAAATTGCTCAAACACCGCTACCTGCGGCACCGTGAATTACAAGGTTGCGAACAATGGTTCAGGAACTCTTTCGGGCTATGCTTGGAACGATACTATTGGTTGGGTGAGTTTCAGTTGCGCGGATGCTGGCACCTGCGGCGTTGTGAACTACGGCGTCACCATTGATTCAAGCGGCGACTTCCACGGCTGGGCGTGGAGCGACAACATAGGTTGGGTTTCCTTTAACTGCTTGAACACCGCTACCTGCGGCGCCGTGAACTACAAGGTCAATACCACCTGGAGGCCGTAATTACGTGCTATAATGTAAAAAATAATGAAAGTTTCTAAGACCACCACGAGCGTTGCCTTGATTTCAATTCTCTTTGGGACGCTTTTTTTGGGTACATGGTGGGTAGCGCTTGGCGCACCGGGCCAGTCGCCGCCGAACGGCAACCCGGTGCCCCCTACGGGTTATTTCACTCTTTCCGGATCCAATCTTTATGCCTCTTCCACTTCCTATAACCTCAGCATCGGGACGACGACTCCAGCAAGTAAATTACACATTAATTCGTCTGATGGTGATACGAGAATTACTTTAAGTGGGCCGGGAAGTTTAAATGGCGGATTGCAGTTATTTATGATTGATAGTGGTCAACGGGCAGGTTTATATCATAAAGAAAATGGTCCACTTGAATTCTATACGAATGCAACGGAAAGGATGAGAATATCAAGTGCCGGCAACGTCGGTATCGCCACTACGACACCTGCCGAGAAACTCACGGTAGTCGGCAATATCAAAATCGCAAGTTCCACTGCCGGACTGATTTTTGGAGATGGCACGACCCAGACCACAGCCGGCGCCTCGGTCATCGGCGCCGCAAACGTCTCCTCCGACGTTTTTGGTCGCCTTCAAGGCAGCGGCAACTTTGCCTTTCCCGCCGGCTTGGGTATCGGCACCTCAACCACCGCCGGCATGCCCACGAACGGACTCTATGTGAATGGAAGTGTGGGGATTGGGACGGCGGCGCCGTTAAGGAATTTATCTATATATGCGGCATCAAGCCCAACTTTTCAAATCATCAATTCTGCCACCGGTATCACTGCTAGCGATGGTTTGATGATGCAACAAAGTGGGCTAGTCTCCTATATCGGAAACCAGGAAACGGGAGATTTGCAATTATTTGTTGATAACGGTACAGGCACTAGGATTATTCAATTGCAAACTGGAACCGGTAACGTCGGCATTGGAACAGCAACTCCTCGTGCGGCGTTGGAGGTGTGGGGAAGTAATTGGGAATCTGCACCATACTATGGAACCATTCTTATTAATGATAAGGCTGCCATGGCTGCTGGTGTGGGGGGTAGCGTTATGCTTCAAGGTAAATCTAATACTGGAAATGACGCAGTAGATGAAGCTGGTTTGATAAAAGCTTATAAAGATAATGCCACAACCGGTGATTACGGATATCGTTTGGGGTTATCATCACGCCCAAATGGTGGACCTTTAACTGAGAGATTAAGTATTTCAAGCGGCGGCAACATCGGCATCGGGACGACGGCGCCAAATAATAAACTGGAAATTAAAGGTTCAGGAGCTACAAGTATAAGAGTAACAAATGAAGGTGTTTATCCATGGGATTTTGGAGTATCTACTGATGCTAAATTTCATTTGTTAGACGGTAATACTGGAGTAGTACAAGGTGCTTTTGTATTTGCTCCTTACAGTGAATTAACACTTGGTGTGACAGCTCAAACTGGAACTGGAAGTTTATATTCAGGCAATGGATACTTTTCCGGCAACGTCGGCATCGGGACGACCGCGCCTTCCTCAACATTACATGTTATTGGTACTTCCACTATTGCGGGTAACGTGAAAATCACGGGCGCTAATAATGGCATTATCTTTCCGGATGCCACCATCCAAACCACCGCCGCCTCCGGTACCGGCTCAGGAGTAATCAGCGCTGCGAATGTCTCTTCGGATGTCTTCGGCCGTCTTCAGGGCAATGGCAACTTTGCTTTTCCCGCCGGCTTGGGTATCGGCACCTCAACCACCGCCGGCATGCCCACGAACGGACTCTATGTGAATGGAAGTGTGGGGATTGGGACGGCGAGCCCTGGGGGTTTATTGAATGTAGTAAAGGATGGTGGGGCAAATGGTGTATTTTTTGATTCATACGGCAGTTCTATACAATTTAGAATGAGAAAATGGGATGGCACAGTTGCCAGTCCTACAGCAGTCCAATCTGGCGATGAAATTGGGTATTCGCCTTGGATTCAGGGCTATGATGGAAGTACTTTAAAAACGATTGGCTATATTTTATATTCTGCCGCGGAAACTTTCAGTGGTACCCAGCTTGGCACAAGAGTGCGCTTTACCGCTGTGCCTGGCGGTCAGAATAAAACAGTGGTGGAAAATTTTATGGAATATACGACCACGGGGAATTTAGCCTTACAGCAGACTTCCGGCAACGTCGGCATCGGGACGACGGCACCAGCGGCGCAACTAACAGTTAATGGTTTAGGACAATCTGCTGCTACTTTTGATACAGCAGGTGCCTTGGGTGGATCTCTTTTATTATCTGATTCTGGAACTGGTGTTGGAAATGGCGGAGCATTAGTGTTTGGTGCTGCCAGTCAAGCTTGGAAGTTCGGTGCTATAAAGGGCTTAATTCAAGACGGAACTAATAATACATTGGGAGATATCGGTATCTTTACCAGAAAAATTAATACTGATGCCACCCTTTCACAAGTAGTCACTATAAAAAGTTCCGGCAACGTCGGCATCGGGACGTCAACCCCGGCTTATAATTTGGATGTTTTTTCATCGGGTAACGGAGCAATAAGGATTAATGCTGCGAACGCTTCAAGGTTTTTTATGAACAGCGCTTCCAATAGTTTCAGCCTCCAGAATAATTACAACGTAGCAGGCGCGTTTGGTGTTCATAACGACACAACTAACGCCGACCCACTGATAATTTTGAATAATGGCAACGTCGGCATCGGGACGCCAAGTCCGGGATATAAACTTGATGTTTCTGGTGCTGGCGGGGCAGCTGGTCAGGTAAGAATAATAAACTCAAACAATGGTTTCCTCACTTTTGCTACTGATGCCAGCGATAATTCTCTTGTGGTGTTTGGAGCAAATGGCGTCAATAAAAATCTTGACTTTCAAAGAACAAGTACTCTTGGAGCAAACAGCGGGACATCGGTTTTGTTCTTAAAATCAGATGGCAACGTCGGCATCGGGACGAGCACTCCCGCATACAAACTGGATGTAAACGGGGATATGAACCTTGCCGCGGGGAGCGTTTACAGAATAGGCGGCGTCACGCAATCTGGCTCCAGCAAATGGACCGCGGGAACGGGAGATAATATTTATAGAAGTTCCGGTTACATTAGCATCGGGACGAGCACCACCCCTGCCTACGACGTTGAAGTATATAATTCCTCGACGGCGGTTATTATGAAATTGACTAGTGCTACGGCGGGTTCATGGATTATATTAAAACCGGGCAATAGCGCGGGCCAAAAAACATGGCAGGCGGGTGCAAATTTGTATGGTTACAGCATCTACGACGCCGCGAGTTCCACCTATCGGTTTACGGTAAGTGAAGCGGGCAACGTCGGCATAGGCATGGGGACGACGGCGCCCTCGGCCTTATTGGATGTGGGCGGAGCAGGCAGAATTCGGGCGCTTTCAGGGACGGCGACCGGGCCTTCCACCGGAAAGGGGGTTG
Source organism: Minisyncoccia bacterium (assembly GCA_049997835.1). GTDB lineage: Bacteria > Patescibacteriota > Minisyncoccia > UBA6257 > GWB1-50-10 > JBBTQX01. The sequence continues at coordinate 32,827 of JBEKSI010000001.1, forward strand.
AGATTGGGTATGCGAGTAGTACAGAACTCGGTTTTGTTGTTGCTTATGACAGAGATAACGGCGGTGTATGGAAGGATTTATCCATACAAGGCGATAATATTCGTTTCTATAATGGCGGGGCCGAAAAGGTTAGAATTGCTTCTTCCGGCTTTGTCGGCATCGGGACCAACAATCCCCAGGCAAAATTCATGGTATACGCGCCTGCCGGTTCGTCTACTATTTGGACGAGGTTCATGGGCGGTAATGACGGTGCAGACATATTCAATACTGGGGATAATTCTCCATTCTCGATACAGTCCATGGGAGATTTCGGTGCATCGCAGTGGGTAAGTTCCATAACGTTGAATCCTTATGGCGGCAACGTCGGCATCGGGACGACGACGGCTCCGGCTGCAAAGTTGGATGTCGCTGGTCAAGTTATTGCAGCTGGTCCCGGCGGCGTGTCGAGCTTCGTAGCGTGTTATGGTGGCGGCAATACGTACAATATCGGCAATACTGGATGTGGTTATGCTATAAAGGATTCTGCGGGAACAGCTATTCCGTTTATAGCAAAGGCGGCTGGTGATGCATTAAATTTTGGCACGAACGACAATACGCGCTTAAGATTTATAGCCAATGGTAATCTAGCTGGCGTGCTCAGTGCTGCTGGAAATTGGAATCTGGGACCAACTGAGCAGGATGCAACAGTCAAATTGAATGTTGAAGGCACAATCAGAATCGCGAGTTCCACCGCCGGACTGATTTTTGGAGACGGTACGACCCAAACCACCGCGGCGAGTGGCAGCGGACTTATTCGTGCGGGAGGAAATACGACCGAAGCAACAACGGTAAGCCTCACTTCAGTAGATTTGTTAACAGCGTCTGGCTTAAGCATACCCGCTAATGCGCATATATTAGTTCTTGCAGATGTCCGTAAAACTGCGGGAGCTGCCGCTAATGTTCAATTCGGGTTAAAACTAAATTCAACACAGGTAATTCTTAATCAAGGTTATTTGGAGTCGGACACTAGCCGCGCTGATACGGGTCTCCTTAAGGCATATGTGGGGGCGCGGGTTACCAATTATTTGGGGAATGCATGGATGGAAATTGATTCAGCTCAGGATGGTGTGATAGCCAGGCGCACAACCGAAGGAACCGATTCTCCAACCGGTACCATAACATCTGTGACAATTACGGCACTTACGAACAATTCTGCAGTCACTGCCGCTGCCGATGAATTACAAGTTTATTATTATGCTACACAGTAAATCATGCGATATATTTCATGTGACAGTTTTTAGGATTTTGTGGATAAAAGCAACTTGCTATAATTAAAACATGGACACAAACAAGAGAAATATAATAATCGGCGTAGCGGTTGTGATCATTGCCGTTGCCTTTGGAGCTTCATTAAGAGGTCTGCCTACTACTACTCCTAATGGAGGACAACAGCCCGGCGCAACAACTCTTCCTGACGAGGAAAATATCCCAAAGGAACCAGTTTTCTATGGCACGCCGGAGAGCAAGGCCTTCAAAGCCGACGTACCGGTAAGTGTCACGGCGCCCACGCCGACAATCTCTACCGCTCCGGCGGCATCAAATAATCCAAAGGGAGTTGAACAGTTGCGCACGATTGACCTCAAGGCGACTGTAAGCGGCTTCAATCCCAAGGAGATTGCCGTATATGACGGTGATGTGGTAAGAATTATGTTCACGGCCGTTGACGGCGATTACGACATTTCCATCCCGTATACCGGCAATTACCAATTCTCACAGAAAGGACAAACTCAACCGATTGGTCTTGGCGCTACGAAAGTCGGCACTTACGCCTTCATGTGCCGCGACCATTGCCCGGCAGGTAAAATCATAGAGGGTTCGTTCATCGTCTTGCCGCGTCCTTAGCGCCACCTTAGCTCAGCGGTAGAGCAACACTTTTGTAAAGTGAAGGTCCTCGGTTCAAATCCGAGAGGTGGCTCATGTTGGTGAAGAACATTACTCGCGGGACTCTTCTTGGCGAAGATGTTTCCGTCGCTAAAACCTTCAGCGAAAAAGTCGTAGGCCTTTCGGGTAAAAAAACTCCGGCTTCACTGTTTTTTAAGACCCGCTGGGGCATCCATACTTTCGGGATGAAACTCCCGATTGATTGCGTGATTTTTGACGATGCTTATAGGGTCCGGGCGCTTGCCGAAAATCTTAGGCCAAGCCGGCTTTTCTTCTGGAACCCGTTTTATAAAAACGTTCTGGAGTTGCCGGCGGGAACTGTTTCAAAAACCGGTACGAAAGTTGGCGATATGCTGGAGCTATGTTAACAAAAAAGACATGAAACCAGCATATGAAAAAGTGGGTAAGACTTGGGCTAGCGCCCCGGAGCACACACTTTTTCGTATGCTGGATTCATCCTGTGTTATAATTCCTTCATGTCAGGTTTTAATAAAACAACTTATATATTAATCGGCGTAGTCGCGCTGATTTTAATAGTCGGAGGATTTTTTATGTTTAATAATAAAAATAATGGAGAAGCGGTTTTGCCCAGCGGTCTCAAAATAGAAGACGAAAAAGTCGGAACGGGGGCCGAAGCGGTGGCGGGGAAGGAAGTGACGGTAAATTATGCCGGAACGCTTTCGGATGGGAAAAAGTTTGATAGCTCCTATGACCGCGGCCAGCCGTTCTCGTTCGTATTGGGCGCGGGGCAAGTGATTCGGGGTTGGGATGAGGGTTTTGCGGGGATGAAGGTGGGCGGCAAGAGAAAACTAACCATCCCGCCGGAGCTTGGCTATGGAAACCAAAATGTGGGGAATGGCCTTATCCCGCCGAATTCAACCTTGATTTTTGAAGTAGAGCTTTTAGATGTTAAATCGGTAAATTAATCCCAATGGTTTCAAAACTATTTGTGGCCACAAAAGCTTTCATTATTAATGACGGTAAGGTTTTAATTGTTCGCGAATCTTCCCGGTATAGAGATGGAACGAATGTGGGAAAGTTTGATATTGTCGGTGGCCGAGTGGAACTTGGACAGCGTTTTAATGAGAGTTTGAAGAGGGAAGTGAAAGAAGAAACGGGGCTTGAGGTGGAGATTGGAAAGCCCTTTTTCGTGAATGAATGGCGGCCGGTCGTGAAGGACGAAGAATGGCAAATCGTCGGGATATTTTTCGAGTGCATCCCAAACTCGGTTGATGTGAAATTAAGCGAGGACCATGATATGTTTGAATGGATTGACCCAAAGGAATACGAAAATTACCCGATAATAGAAAATCTCAAACCAATTTTTGAAGCATATCTGAACAGACAATCACAGTAAGAGCAAAAGTTCTAAGGGTGAGTAAAAGAGGGGTATTTACCCCTTTTTATTTATTTCCACAATTGGTTTAGCTATGTACTAATATGGCTTAGCTACGCCAATTGTGATAATATGTTTAATATATGAGTGGGAATTTATATTTCAAAAAGGGAAAATTTAAAAGAGAAAGGGAGGCGAGAAAAAAGAGAGAATTTGAAGCGAAAGTGGCGGCTTTGAACAGTAAAGATTTCAAGTCAACGAGTAAAAAATGGGATAGAGACACAAAATCTCTTTCTAAAGAATTACTTATCGGTCTTTATATTAGGCAGAATAAATCAGTAAATGAAATAGGTAAAATATTGAAATGTTCCTCGCATAAAGTGGCATATTGGATGGAGAAATATAAGATTTTAAGGAGAAACCAAAGTGAAGCAACATATCAGAAACGCAATCCGCTTGGCGACCCCTTTAATTTAATAGAGCCGAAAAGTTCATCCGAAACTGAATTAATGGGCATGGGATTGGGACTTTATTGGGGCGAAGGCAATAAGTTAAATAAAAACTCAATTAGATTAGGCAATACTGACCCGGCGCTTATAAAAACATTCATAAGGTTTCTTAATAAATTCTTTAATATAGATCAAAAGAAAATACGTTTCGGCCTTCAAATTTTCAGCGACATAAAACCATCGGAAGCTTTGAGTTTTTGGATAAAAGAGTTGAAAGTTGATGAATCTCAATTTCAAAAAGTTGTGGTGACACCATCAAGAGGTGCGGGCACATATAAAAAGAAATTAAAATATGGCGTATTGACAGTTCATTTTAATAATAAGAAACTTAGGAATGTCATTATTAGTAAATTGAAAGATTACGGATATAATGGCGAGTAAGCCAATGTAGCTCAGCTGGTAGAGCAACTCCATGGTGGAACGCAAATCCCGCCCACCAAAGAAGCAATTCTTTAGTGAATCCCGAATAACGGTTAAAGTCCAAATGGATAAGACCGTGGCATCCCGAAACTTTCTAGGGAGGCCCGAACGACTGACAAGGGTGCGCCTCGGGCGCAAAGATACAGTCTAGCCCTCTCGGATAAAAGAAGGAGAGGTGTAAGCGAAGGAGTAGGTCGGCAGTTCAAATCTGCCCATTGGCTCAATAAAACTTTACAGAGACTAAGTTTTGTTATAAGTTAATAGCTACAAGTTTATGGCCCAAAGCAAAGTAAATTCACTTAGCGGCAATTTAATACGGCTCCGGTGTTCTGTTTGTAAACACTCTAATTACACGACCCACAAAAATAAAAAGTTGGTTCAGCGGAAAATTGAATTCAAGCGCTACTGCAAGTGGTGTAGAAAACACACTCTTCATAAAGAAGCGAAGAAATAAGCTTCCACCCAACGTCCCCGCTCAGGCTGTCTCCGGGGCGACGCCCAAGTCTTAGCCTTCGCGAGGACGTTGGGTGTCGCATTTTTATGTTAAGATACTAACGTAGGGGGCATATTTCAATGGTAGAATCGCGGTCTCCAAAACCGCTAATGTAGGTTCGATTCCTACTGCCCCCGCAATGATACAAAAACACGCCATTTTTTATGGTGTGTTTTTGTATCATCTGTCGGTATAGGGAATCGAACGAGCGGAAGGGGTCGGGGAACCACGATTGGTTCCCCGTGTCGGAAATCATTCAAAACCGAGGGTTTTGAAAAGCGAATCCGCCAGTCGGTGGATGAGCGCGTGAGATTCCCTTGAGCGTTTACGCTTACTGCCCCCGCTAATTGACACCCTAGGGTTTTAACTTTAGAGTTGGGTTAGCAAACCGGTTCTTACTCATTTTTTAAAATCAAAGAAATAAAGAAAGGAGGTAGAAAAGCCATGAAAACACTGCCCGGTAAGGAAACCATTAAGGATCTTGCCAGTCTGAAACGCCAAATTGAAGAGGGTAAGGTTGTCCCGCCCGTTAAGATTATATTAGAACGGGGCGGCGACAAGATCGTCATCCCCTTTGAAAACTTGGCGGATATTAATGTTTTTCAGGATAACAATAAGCCCGAAAGCGATTTTGCCGAGATAAAATTTATTGTAAAAGCGACAGAGCTCTGGAACATTAAAGTCGGCAAAGACGGCAAAGGAAAGCCAATTTTTCTGAAGAACCTTGAATAGAGGAGAATATCCATGAAACATAATCAAGCTTGTCTAAAAAGCCCGCTTTGGAGATCAAAAATATTTGATCCATACCAACCGAAGACCGGGCTTTTTTGTTTATTGGAAAGAAACTAAAATATAAACATGCCTAAAGAAAGTTTAATCCAATCTCTCATAGACGACGGTTATTTAAAGACGCCGGCGATTATTGAAGCGTTCAGAAAAATTGACCGCGCCAATTTCGTCCCTGAAGAACAAAAAGATGAGGCCTACGGAAATTATCCGCTGCCCATCGGTTTTGGCCAGACGATTTCCCAACCGCTTACGGTGGCCTTTATGCTGGAATTGTTGGAGCCGAAATCCGGCGAGAAAATTCTGGATGTCGGAACGGGATCCGGCTGGCAAGCCGCGCTTCTCGCGCATATTGTCGGAGATGAAGGGAAGGTGATCGCGGTTGAACGCATCGCGGAGCTTTTTATGTTTGCGGGGAAAAATTTGGGGAAATACGATTTTCTGGGGAAGGGAACGATAAAAATAATAAACGCCGACGGCTCTGGCGGATACAAAGTGGAAGCCCCGTTTGACAAGATAATCGCGGCTGCGTCCGCCGAGAAAATTCCGGAGGCCTGGAAAGAGCAGCTTAAGATCGGCGGGCGCATTGTCGCGCCGGTCAAAGAAAGTATTCTGGTTCTGGATAAGAAAGGCCCGGGTGAATTTGAAGGAAGGCGTTATTTTGGCTTCAGTTTTGTGCCTTTGATTATCGGAAATCAATCTTGATTTATTTGCCTAGCGCACCCGTGAAGAAGGGTAAGACTTGGGCGTCGCCCCGGAGACACCCTAATGAACGGGTGCGCTAGGCAAGCACTGGGGCTTGACGCCAAAACGGCTTTTGCTATAATGGACATCACGAATGAATTCCAGAAGCACATACCACGGCGGAAGCCACAAACGCAGGGTTTAAACCTGTAACGGTCTGTGGTCTTGTCCGCCCGCTCGGCGGATTTTTTATTATCTTGAGCCGCGCCGAAAGGATGTTCTGAACGAACTTTCAAAAATAAATATCTGATTGAAGTAGTAACAAAACTCAAAAAACAAGTCAGTTTTTTGAGGTAGAAATTAACAGTGCTTCACGTAGCGATTCGTGAAGCGGTCCCGAGCGAAAGCGAGGGACTTTAAATAAGGGTAGATGGTGGATGCCTTGGCACTAAATAGCGATGAAGGACGTAGCGTAGCTGCGATAAGCTTCGGGAAGGTGTGTAGCAACCTGTGATCCGAAGATCTCCTAATGGGGCAACCCGTTGCGGCAAACCCGCATCATCTTATGCGTTAACTATGCGTAAGAAGCAGACCCGGTGAAGTGAAACATCTCAGTAGCCGGTGGAAAAGAGAATAAACATTATTCCCCAAGTAGCGGCGAGCGAAAAGGGAAGAGCCTAAACCTTTTTATTTTTTCGCAAGAAGATTTAAAGAGGGGTTGCAAGGTAGAATACGTTCTTGAACTTGAAAAGCTTTGAGTTTAAGAGGAAAGTTACAAATTCATTGGTTAGCCGAAGCCGCTGGAAAGCGGCGCCATAGCGAGTGATAGCCTCGTAGGCGAAAACTAATGAACTTTTCAGTATTTTAATCTTAAGTACCTCGAGGCAAAACAACTTCGAGGGAATCCGGGAGTACTATCTCCCAAGGCTAAATATATTTAGTGACCGATAGTGAACTAGTACCGTGAGGGAAAGGTGAAAAGCAGCCCGGTTAGGGCGATGAAATAGTACCTGAAACCATCTACTTACAAGGAACCGGAGGCTTAAGTATTATCCGCAAGGGTAATGCGGGCTGACGGTGTGCCTATTGAAGAATGAACCAACGAGTTTATATATGCCGCAAAGTTTAAAGACCTTGAGGTCCGAAAGCGTAGCGAAAGCGAGTCTTAATAGGGCGTTATATTTCTTATAACTAATAACCGAAATCATTGGTTATTGGTTATAGGTTTTATTAGCAGCATGTGTAAGACCCGAAACCAGACGAGCTTGTCTTGGCCAGGTTGAACCCTGTAGAAATATGGGGGGAGGACCGCACCGGTTGACCGTGCAAAATCATCGGATGAGCTGGGACAAGGAGTGAAAAGCTAATCGAGTTTGGTAATAGCTGGTTCTCTCCGAAATAGTTTTAGGACTAGCGTCATGTGTTTCTTTCTGGGGGTAGAGCTCTGGATGACAGTCAAAGGGCGAAAGCTCAGGCAGTCAATCAAACTTCGAATACCGGAATTTAAAAATATGGCAGTCAGACTACGGGGGCTAAGCTCCGTGGTCGCGAGGGGAAGAGCCCAGATCGCCGTCTAAGGCCCCTAAATCATTGCTAAGTGTGAAAGGAAGTCATTATCCTATGACAGGTAGGAGGTTGGCTCAGAGGTAGCCATCCTTTAAAGAGTGTGTAACAACTCACTATTCGAGGATAGTGGCGCTTAAAATTTATCGGGGCTAAGCAATGTGCCGAAGACGCGGATTTCAACACCTTCGGGTGTTGGAGTGGTAGGAGAGCATTTCCAGGGCGATGAAGCAGGATCCGCGAGGGCCTGTGGAGCGCTGGGAAGAGAGAATGTTGGTACGAGTAATCGCAAAGCGCGTGAAAACCGCGCTCCCCGCAAATCCAAGGTTTCCTCCGCAACGAAAATCGGCGGAGGGTTAGGCGACCCTTAGGCAATGGCGAAAGCCGCAGCTGAAGGATTGCCGGTTAATATTCCGGCCCTTCCATATAATTCGATGGGGTGACGAAGCGAAGTAGAAAGAATGCCTTAATGGTTTGGCATCCTTGACCGAGAGTGGAGTCCAGGCAAATCCGGGCTCCTGCCTTTAATGGCGACCTCCAGGGTAAAGGCCAGAAGCGGTTATTGCCGTTTCAAATCTTTCGAGCGCGCTTCCGAGAAAACCCTCTAAGAAGTGACTTCGGTCACTAAGTTATATGGAATCCGTACCGTAAACCGCCACAGGTGGATGAGGCGAGTAGCCTCAGGGGAACGGGTGATTCTTCGTTAAGGAACTCGGCAAAAAAGCTAGGCGTAACTTCGGGATAAGCCTCGCCGCCCGCAAGGGCGGCCGCAGCGAAAGTTTCTCTGGCAACTGTTTACCAAAAACACAGCTCCCTGCGAACTCGTAAGAGGATGTATAGGGGGTGAAGCCTGACCGATGCGAGAAGGTTAACGATGCCGGTGCGTGCCGCAAGGTGCGTGCTGAGCGTCCGAAGCCCTCGTCAATGTCGGCCGTAACTATAACGGTCCAAAGGTAGCGCAATTCCTTTCCGGGTAAGTTCCGGAGCGCATGAATGGCGTAATGACTGGAGAAC
>JBEKSI010000002.1:0-38868 GCA_049997835.1 Minisyncoccia bacterium
GACGAGCATTTACTTCACCATCTACGGGCGAAACCAGGAAGAACTTTCCCGCATGGAAAATGAGCTTGTGAATCTACTGGAAAGCAAATTGGTTTACGTGAAACCGGCGCTTTTCAAACAAAAAGAGGGTTTAACTTCCGTTTTCCCGCTTGGCAAGGATGAATTGGAAATCAGAACGCCGCTCAATACCGGTCCGGCTTCGTCCATTTTTCCTTTTGTCTCGCCAGACCTGACTTCGGAAAACGGGATTATGTACGGAGTGAACATGCACAATAATAGTTTAGTGATTTTCGACCGGTTCTCCCTGGAAAACGCGAATATGGTCGTTTTTGCCAAGGCGGGCTCCGGAAAATCCTATGCCACCAAGCTCCAAATCCTGCGTTCCCTAATGGTGGGCACGGATATCATAGTTATTGACCCGGAAAACGAGTACCAAAATCTCGCGAACGCGATAGGCGGCAGTTATTTCAAAATATCTCTCACCTCCCAGAGTCACATCAATCCTTTTGATATACCGATTATCCCAGAAGGCGAGGAGCCAGCTGACGTTTTCAAATCCCACATTTTAAATCTGACCGGGCTCATAAAGCTAATGCTCGGTGAAATCAAACCGGAGGAAGAATCTCTTCTGGATAGAGCCATTACTGAGACCTACGCCTCACGCGACATCACGGCCGAAAATTTCGGTTCCATAAAAGAATTGGCCCCGCCGCTTCTGGAGGATCTCCAGATCATCCTTCAGAACACCGAGGGTGGCCGGACGCTCGCCCAACGGCTGGATAAATTCACCCACGGTTCCTACGCCGGCTTCACGAACGCGCCCACGAACGTTGATATTAAGAACCGCCTGATTGTTTTTTCCATCCGCGATCTGGAGGAAGAACTTCGGCCCATCGCGATGTATATCGTCTTGAACTTTATTTGGAATCTCATACGATCGGAATTAAAACAAAGAATGATGGTGATAGATGAAGCCTGGTGGATGATGAAATACAAAGACAGCGCCTCCTTCCTGTTTGGTTTGGTCAAGCGCTGCCGCAAATACTATCTGGGTGTCACAACCATCACCCAAGACGTGGACGATTTCTTAAAATCCGAGTATGGTCGGCCGATTATCTCGAACTCCTCCATTCAACTGCTTTTGAAACAATCCCCCACGAGCATTGGGGCAGTCGCGGCCGCTTTTGATCTGACGGAGGGCGAGAAAACATTTCTACTTGAGGCCGGGGTGGGTGAGGGACTTTTCTTCGCCGGACTGAAACATATCGCAATGCGGGTTATCGCTTCCTACACCGAGGACCAAATTATCACCACAAACCCCGAACAAATGCTTGAGATAAAGGGGCTCAAAGAAAATGAACAGCGAATATAAAAAAATAAACGAGGCGGAGGTTATTTTAGGCGTGTGTATGGCTTTTTTGGTCTATATCTTATGTTTTATTTTTGATCTTTTTGCCATTGGAGTAGTCGTTTCTCCGGTCATCCAGAGTTTTTTCACCTTCGGGATGTGGTTTTTCTTCAAAAATCACGGGGATCCGGATGCAAATAAACTCAATGGCAATATCGCCCAGTATTTCGGCAATTTAATACCCTTCATCCCCGCAATAGTCCTTTCTTTCGCTATTAAGGTTTTTATCCATAATCACCAGCAACTCGGGGGTATGGCGGCAGGCATAGCGCAAAAGTTATAATTCATACAAATGAGATCCCAAACCCAAAAAATCTTTTTAACCGCAGGTTTATTTTTCGCGGCTACTTTCTCAGTGATGGGCCAAACGCAAAATACCCAGGTGATAATCACTTGGCGCGCGAACAGTTACTTCCCGGCCGATTACGCCGGCAAGGCCTCTGCCGCGCCCGGGGCAGCGCTCACAGCCTCAGCTGAACTGATTTCGGCCGGCAAATTACAGGATATCGTGAACGCCAACATAAACTGGTCTTTGAATGGAAATTTGATAGATGGCGGCACCGGATTAAAAACGGTTTCTTTCACTGCCGCCGCCCAAAACCAGGGTTATGAGATCTTAAATGTATCCATAAACACCTCAAAAGGCGTTCTGGAGAATTCAACAAGGATTCCAGTCAGCAAGCCCGAGGTCGTTTTAAGTTTTCCTTACCCCCAAAAATCTGCGAAGGCCGGCGGCCAGATCACCGTCTCAGCCATTCCTTTCTTTTTCAACGTTCTTTCGTTCGACGATCTGAAATTTGACTGGCGGATAAATAACGAAAAGGTCACGGTGGATGGGAATAAAATCACCGCGAACATAGGCACACCACAGTCGGATTTTCAGAACTCAGTTCAGATCCTCGCAACTGTCCAGAACTCCAAAAACCTTCTTGAGTTCGCAAGAGGGACGCTTATCTTGCCTATAACTCAATGAGGAGAATTTTTTCATTAAAATATCTTCTTATTTTTATGATCTTCTTGGGATTGGTTGTTTTCTTTTCGGGGGGCCGACCCGTCTCTGCCGAAGATATTGTAAACGTGGACTTTCCGTGTCCTTCCGGAAACTGCCAGCAACCAACGGATATTCCTTCTTATTTGAACACCGTATATAAATTCGCCGTGGGCATTTCCGGCCTTCTCGCGCTGGGGATGATAGTTGCGGGTGGGGTTTATTACACCGTTTCGGCGGGGAACAGCGGGCGGCAGGGCGAGGCAAAAAGCATGATAACTTCGGCCATCTGGGGCTTGGTTCTTCTTTTTGCGTCTTACTTGATACTCAACACCGTGAATCCGCAGATAACCAAACTGGGGTTAGACCTAAGTGGCGCTACGCCAATCTCCTCAACATCAGCAACTAGCTCTGTAATTAATTCTACTATTTGTCCGGATTTCTCCACGATGCCAACCTTCCCGAATAATTATCAAAAACTCACAACGCCGGATTCCAATTGCGGTTATAGAAAAATAGTAACACCCTCCCAACTTTCCGTCGGAACGCCAAGCCAATATTATGAGGAAACGGTTACAATCCCACCCAACTCAACAATTTGGCAATACCCTTATTTCATAGAATCCGACGGGTCCTCAACTGCAAAATGCTTGATCTTTGCCTACAAAGAATCTGATTCAAGCTCAACTACTTTTATAACGCTTAGAGATTCCATCAGTAAGTGTACCATGCAAACACAATCAATCGGCGCTAGCGCAAATCCAACTTTGGCTCCAACTTGCAATCCCAGCGACCCGCTCCCCGCAAACACTCTTACCAATGAGGATGCTGTCCAGAATCTGAATGGCTTTGGCATAAGCGTTACCTCATCCGGTAACTGTAGTGACCGATGCTCCTCAAATTGTACCAGTCTCTGGGGGATACCGACTAGAGTTATAAATACTCATCTAAAATACATATCTGATCATTGTGGGAGTAATTGCACTGTCATCGTTACTGGCGGCACGGAGGTCGGGCACCAAAGCCATGGGCCAGGTAAACCTGTCGTGGACCTATTCTTTAATCCGGCTCTTGCTGAATATTTGAAAAATTCATATAAATCAAATATTGACGCTCTTTGCACCACCCCCCAAGACCAACAATATCGGATTAATTGTAATTACGATGAAACAGTGAGACATCTTCATGTCCAATTCGGATTATAAACCATGAAACCGATCATAAAAATAAGTTTAATCACTCTGATAATAATCGTCATCGGGTTGATTATTTATTTCGTTTGGTCGGCTCTCGCGCCGGCGCCGGAAAACCCGGCTCCGGGTAGTGCGGGGAATCTTCCTACCGCCTCGAGCACAAGTAGTTCCACAAGCGAGCAAAACCAGACCAGCCAGCCGGAGCAGCAAAACGGGAGTGCCGTTCCGACCTTGGAAAAAATTTCCGAAAATCCCGTCTTTGATTTTTGGGTAGACTCGCAAACCCAAGAAGTTTATTATCTGGATCCCGACGGCCGGATTTTCTCCGCTAAAAAGGGGCAGGACATTCAGATCACCCAGCAAAAACTGAACGCCCCGAATTTCATAAAAGTTTCACCAAATGGCCAGCGCGTGCTTATGGCCTTCGGCGCCCCCCGCTCGCCCCAGTGGGGCATATTTGACGTTATTGACGGCGCCTGGCGCCCGCTGCCGGGAGACATACAAAACGCCGCCTGGGGGACGGATAGCGGTAATCTTATCGCTTTCGTGAAGAACGGCGGCAGCATAAATCTGTCAAATATCAATATCTCTCAAAACCAACCGAGTTATAAGATTATCGCGAAGGATATGCGTTTTGAAGACGTAAAAATGGACTTTATCCCTCCTGATAACATGATTATCCAGGAAAATCCTTCGGGGGATTACGCGGGGCGGGCCTGGAATCTGAATTTGAAAAATCTTTCAATTTATCAGCTTTTCTCCCCACAAGGCGGGCTCACCATGAAACTTTCTACGGATAAGAACATCTTGTTTGTTTTTTCGGCGGACGGCGGCTTCAGAATTTTAAACTCCGCCAATCTGAATTTGACCACGCCTCTGCCTTTTTCCACCCTGCCATCTAAATGTTCTCCCGACTCATTTCTTATTTATTGTTTTATGCCGACAGACGACGGGTTTAAAAATTCCGTGCTGCCGGACGATTACATTAAACAGGGAATATACACTTCCGATATCCTATATAGGATAAACCCGGGGACAGACGAGGTTCTTTTAATCCCCCTGCCGAAAAACGCCGGGACTATTGACGCCCAAAATCCCGTCGCTTCAAACGGCGCGCTCTATTTCATAAACAGGTACGATAAATCTCTCTACTCGCTTAGCTTGGAATGAGTTGGATGACGATATGTCGGTCTTTCCCAAGACCGACACTTTCCGTTTTTAAATCCGGATGGGTAGATATTTCCACGTGGACCAGCCGGCGTTCGTAGGCATTCATCGCCGGGAGGGATACTTCACTTTTTGTGACCATTGCTTTCTTGGCCGCGGCCTTGGCAAGTTCTATGATCAATCTTTCCCGTTCACGGCGGTAATAATTTATATCAACAATATACAAGGGGAGATTTTCTTTGTGGGTTATTAAATTAATTAGGTGTTCTACCGCCGGCAAAACCACCGCCATATTAGAGCGGATAAGTTCGTTATCAATCATAATAAGCACTTTTTTGTGCTCATCATCCACGGTTATCTCCGCTCCCTCAAAACCCATTAAACTGAATAGTTTTTGAACGCTTTCCTTTAAATTCATGACTGTGGAAGATTTTATACCGATTGCGATTTTTTTTCAACCCGGTACCGCGATATTTTAAAGAATGGTGGGCTTTTATTATCACGCACAAAACCAACTCAAATAGTTGAGTTGCTGGCCCTGCTGTAACCAGATTTAATTCACTGACTCGGTTGCTTCCGGTATGTTTATTTTTTTGTTTATAAAAAACTGCTGAATGATGGAAAAGAGATTGGAAACCGTCCAATAGAGACCGATTGCCGACGGAAGATTGAAAAGTACGATAAGCGTGATAAGCGGCCCGATATACATCATCATTTTTTGGTTCGCGGCCATCGAATCCCGGGGCCCGTTATTAAGCTTCGGGGCGAGCGTCATTTTGGTCTGAAAATATTGGAGAAGCGCCGCGGCTATCGTCAACGTCAAACTCTTTTCATTTAATTGTATCAACCCAAAAAAGCTTAGGGTTGGGAAAACCGCTACGGTGATTTCTTTGGAAAAAATTCTGAAAAGGGCGAAGAATATCGGGAGTTGAACCAGTAAAAACAAAATACTGGAGAATGGATTAATGCGATGCTCTTTATAAAGCGCCATTAATTCTCTGGCCTGTTTTTCTTTGTCGTCTTTATGATCTAGTTGAATCTTCTTTATGTGCGGTTGAATTTTCTGGATTATTGTCTGGTCTTTGGCTCCTTTATAGAATACCGGGAGTAAGATAAGCCGGATTAAAACCGTCAGTATGACGATGGATAAACCCAGATCATGGAAAGAGAGGTTTTGATAATAAATGAATTTTAAAACCTCGAAAATCGGATTATATATGTAAGAATCAAAAAGTGCTCCCATTATTTTAAGGAAACTGATTTTTTAAGTATTTCTTCCTTTATTTCATCAAATGTTTTTCGCGAAACTGGCGGTTTTACTATAACCAGAAACTCTGTCTTTTTTTCTTCCGAGATTTTCCTGAGAACGGCGCGCACCCTTCTTTTAAGAAGGTTACGCTCTGTGGCTCTTTTTAGCGAGTTTTTCCCGATTGAAACCAAAACGGAACTTTTGCCGCGTTCCAAGGGCCTGGTTTTTATTATAAAACTCACTAAATTAGACCGAGAGTTTCTTTCTGCCCTTTTGGCGGCGGCGACGCAAAGCGCTCCGGCCACCCGGCGATCGGCTGCGTTTTAAGAAACCGTGAGTCCTGCTGCGTTTTCTTTTCTTCGGCTGATAGGTTCTTTTCGTACTCATAAGAAAATTATAGTGCGGGAGGGGAAAAACCGTCAACAGGTAATACACAACTAATCCACTTTCCCGTCTTTGTAGCGATATTGGCATTTTTTTAAAATGTCCCTATTATTAAGCGGGGATAAGATAATCGCGCCGCAGATAAATAAAAAAATGGATACTAATCAACTTTGGCAGGCAGTACTCGGGGATGTTGAACTCCAAATTTCCCGTCCAAATTTTTTAACGTGGCTCAAGAACAGCCAATTATTGGATAAGAACGAAAAAGAAGGTTTGGTTTTGGTCGGCTTGCCGAACAACTTCGCCAAAGAGTGGGTGAAGAGTCGCTATCATAAAATTATTTTAAGCTCTTTAAGGAACTTGGACGGCTCAATTAAAAACATTGATTACACCGTTTCAAACCAAAACTCCGTTATTGCTCCCCTTAAAAAACATAAAACCGTTCAGGAAATAAAATTGCAATCTTCCCTCATAGAACTCCGGATAGATCCTAAAACAAATCTGAATCCGAAATATCTTTTCAATTCTTTTATTGTCGGCTCATCCAACGAACTTGCTTACGCCGCCGCCCAAGCGGTTGTAAAAGACGTCGGGAATAAATACAATCCGTTTTTTGTCTATGGCGGCGTTGGTCTGGGGAAAACCCACCTTATCCAGGCATTGGGGAACGAGATAACGAATGTTTATAAAAACTCCGTGAATGTTCTTTATGTTTCCTCGGAAAAATTCATTAATGACGTGGTCTGGGCCGTGAGAAATAAAAGAATGGAGGATGTGAAAAAAAAATACAGAGATATCGATGTTTTGATAGTGGACGATATCCAATTCATCGGCGGTAAACCGACCACCGAACAAGAATTCTTCTACACGTTCAATACTCTTTATGAAAACAACAAACAGGTCATAATTTCATCCGATCGGCCGCCTTCCGCCATACCTACTCTTGAAGAAAGGTTACGTTCTAGATTTGAGGGGGGAATGATAGTGGATATTTCTTACCCTGATTATGAGATGCGCCTGGCGATACTTAAGATGAAGGCTCAAAAAAGCGGGGTTTTTGTGGAGGAATCGATCTTGGAACAAATCGCCGCCCAGGTACAAAAAAACATCCGGGAGTTGGAGGGGGTATTGAATAAGGTTGTTTTTTACGAACAGTACAAGAATGAGAAAATCACCAATAAAAAACTTGAGGAGATAATCAACGAAGCGGTTCGGGTGCTCCCGAGAAATATCACCGCGAATGATATTGTGAGAGTGGTGGCTGATTTTTTTGAAGTGCCGGCGCAAGACATCACCAACCGGGGAAGAAAACAGGGTGTGGTGGAACCCCGACAGATCGTTATGTATTTAATGCGGGATGTTTTGAAGCTTTCCTATCCTCATATCGGGGAAAAAGTCGGTAAAAGGGATCACACCACCGCAATCCACGCCTGCGAGAAGATAAAAAAAGAGATTAATCAAAACCCGGGGTTGAATCAGAAAATAATATTAATAAAAGAGAAATTGTATAGGGTGTAGAATACTTGTGGATATTATGTTGATTTTTTGGATGAATTTTTGGGATATTTTTTAAAACTCATAATTTAGCCGGTAAAAGATTTAAATTATCAACAACTCTTCCCACCCCACAAAACATAAAATACCTTTTAATTAAAACAAAAAACGTGATTTAATAGACTTATACACACCTCCTACCACTACTACTATGAAACTAATAATACTAAGAACTAACTTAATAGATGGGTTGAACTCCATGGAATGCGCGATTAGTGAGAGTTTGAATCTACCCATCTTAAAAAATATTCTAATTAAAACTAATGGGGATGGTATTGTTTTTACCTCTACCAACCTTGAATTGGCGGTAGAATGCGTTATTTCCGGCAAGGTTATAGAAAAGGGTGAAATAACAATCCCATTTTCCATATTTAATTCCATAATTAAAAACCTTAATTCTGAAAGGATTAGTTTAGAGGAAAAAAACAAAAAAGTGGTAATAAGCACGGATAATTATGAGGCGGTTATTCAAGGACAGGATTCGAAAGAATTCCCAATAATTCCCCCCATCGCGAATAAAAACAAAAAACTCAAAATAAACACCAATGATTTTAAAGAAGCCCTGGGAAGCGTGATAATCGCCGCCCAATATTCCGACATTAGGCCCGAGATAAGTGGAGTTTTTTTAAATCACCTAGATAACACTTTTACTCTCGTCGCGACGGACAGCTTCCGTTTATCCGAAAGAAAAATAGACGCTAAACTTATTCAAACCGACTTAGATGATTTTTCCGCGATAATACCCCTCAAAACCGCTTCGGAATTAATGAGGTTTTTCGGTAAAGACGAGGTTTTAGAGATTTCCATTGACCCAAATCAAATCTTATTCAACACTAAAAACAAAAAAATAATTTCCCGGCTTATAGACGGAAACTTCCCAGATTATAAAGCAGTGGTGCCAAAACAAACAAAGAACGAAGCGGTGGTTGATAAGAACGAATTGATTAACGCCCTGAAATTAGCCAGCGCTTTTGTTGGTCGGACGAACGATATAACTCTCAAGATTGGGGATGGGAAAAAAACCATGGAAGTTTATTCCGTAGACAGTTCTTTAGGGGAGAATTGTTATAAAATACCCATTAAATTGAAGGGTGAAAAATTCTCTCTGGTTTTTAATTGGAAATATTTATTAGACGGCCTGAAGATTTACAAGGGTCAGGAGGTAATCTTGGGAGTTAATTCGCCGGACCGGCCGGTAGTGATAAAAACACTAACCGAACCACTGTTGGTCTACGTTGCGATGCCCATCAAGAGTTAGTGTAGGAACCAATTTAAGATTCCCGTTTCCCAATTTATGAACTGCGAGTCGTCGGCGGGATTTTGAGGGAAATCTCCCAAGGGGTTATTTTTATCCACGTAGTACAGAATGGAATGAACCTGGCTTTTTTGGTTTATCCCAACGGGGGTATAAATGTACTGCCCGTTTAACATGGGTTTATTTGAAATGTTAACTGTATCCGGATTGGAAAAACTTTCGGGTGAGTAATTGTTTATCACTTGTTTTAAAAAATCGCTCCAAATCGGCACGGCGGCCAGAATACTTGTTCCCTTTCTTATCATGGGGGTATTGTCATTGTTCCCGGCCCAAACGCCGACAGTGATGAAAGGGGTGTATCCCATCGCCCACGCGTCCCGATAGTCGTTAGTTGTTCCGGTTTTAAGCGCCACATCGTAGCCGGGGAAAACCGTGATCCCCAAACTATTTTGAAATAATCCGGAGCGCAGATCTTTATCCGAAAGTATTTTATTTATCATTTGAGGGTATTGAGGATCAATGACCTTGGTTGAATCATCATGATACGTTTCAAGAACATTTCCCTTACTGTCGCTTATTTCAAGAATGCTGGTTTGATTGTGGCGCACGCCCTCTTGGGCGAAGGTGGAGAAAGCGTTGACTAAATCCACCAACTTAACCTCGCCGCCGCCCAAAACCAAAGACAAACCGTATCTCCACGGATCGTTCAGGGTGGTGATTCCGAAACCGTGGGCGTTATTAAGAAAAGCTTTCAACCCCACTAAATATAACGTCTTTACTGCGGGAATATTTATTGATTGAGCGAGAGCTTGGTCCATTTGAACCGGCCCCTGGAACGGTTCAAAATCCTGGGGGTGGAAACATTCGCTGGAGCTTGATTCCTGGTTGTTGAAATCAAACGTGGCCGGGCAGTTGGGATCGTTTGAAACGAATTCCGTGGGCACGTCAAACAAGATCGTCTGAGTCGGGTAGCCCAATTGGAAAGCCGTCATATAAGCGAAGGGTTTGAGCGCCGAGCCCGGCTGGCGAAGGCCCTGGATGGCAACGTTAAAATTCCCCCCTATATCCGTATCAAAATAATTTCTAGAGCCCACAAGGGCCAGAATCTGGCCTGTTTTAGGGTCTTGAGCCACCAAGCTGGCGTTTTTCCCGTCATAAAGCTCCTCGTTTCTCTTGGCGCCGCTCTCCACCGCCTTTTCCGCGATTTGCTGCATACCCCAATCCAAAGAAGTTGTGACCCTTAACCCCCCGTTTAAAACCTCATCCTCGCCGTATTTATTAATAAGGTAATCCTTCACCATCAACGAAAAGTGCGGGGCCTTGATTATCCCCAATGAAGGCGGGGCAAAAACCAACTTTTCTTTTTTGGATTTATCGGATTGTTCTTTGGAAATATAACCCAACTCAAACATCTTATCCAAAATATAATCTTTCCGAGTTGTTAGGTCGTCAGTATGGCTGCCCCAGGGAGAATAATAACTAGGTGCCTTGGGAAGTCCCGCAAGAAGGGCCGACTCGGCCAGATCCAAATCCTTTGCGGATTTGTTGAAAAACGTCTGACTTGCCGCTTCAACGCCGTAGGCGTTTGAACCATAAGGAACTTGATTGAGGTAAAGGCTCAAGATCTCATCCTTGGAATATTTAGATTCAAGCTCAATCGCTAGAACCAATTCCTTTATTTTCCGGGTGATGGTCTTTTCCGGCGAAAGAAAAACATTTTTTGCCAGTTGCTGGGTGATTGTTGAACCGCCTTGGGAAAAACTCAGTGTTTTAATGTCAACCCATAGGGCCCTTAGAATGCCCTGCCAATCAAAAGCCGGCCGGGTATAAAAATTGGCATCCTCGGCTGATATGGTGGCACGTCTGAGATTTTCGGGGATATCACTGAAAGGAACAACCGTCCTTTTTTCCTCGCCATGGATCTCATAAAGGAGTGTTTTCCCGGTCCGGTCGTATATTTTTGTGGATTGGCTGGCTTCGTGAGTTTCAAACTGGTCGGGTGAAGGGAGATTTTTTATGAGAACGACGGTGTAAATAACACCCAAACTTAAGAAACTTAAACTGATAATGGAGCCGGATAAAAGAGCGGAGATAAAAAAACGTTTTCTTTTTTTAGACTTTCTAATCACTTTGTTAATTCTATATTTTGATTTATCAGTAATCAAACCCCAACCCTGCGTATTTGTAGCACTAAACAAACAAAAAACCCACCGACAAAAGCCAGCGAGTTTCCTGTTTTAAAAACCTTAGAAATCTTCTTCGCCCGGATTCTCTATCATTTCCTCGTCCAAATCAAAACCGTCCCCACTGACCTTATGACCCGGTTTGCCGCCCGATCCTTCCTCACCGGCAACATCATCCTCGAGCGGTAAGACGGGGTTAAAACTCACCCCCTCCCCCTCTTCTTCTATTACGTCCTCATCACTCAAATTCAATATAAGCGGCTTTAGTTCTGTTATGACCATTATTCTTTTTCAAACAAACGACCTTTCTTTTAATGATTGGGGATAGTATAGAGGACGATTTAGAAAAGTCAATCCCGCTAAATGTTGTTTTGTCTGCTGGAAGCCGCGATGGCTATGGCCAGCGCATCGGTCGCATCGTCAATAATTTTCCGGGTGTCCATATTTAAAAACAACCCAACCATTTTTGCGACCGATTTTTTATCCGCCCGGCCGTCCCCGGTTGCCGCGAGTTTAATGGAAGATGGAGAGAACTCAATAAGTTTTATTTTGTTGGCGGCGATTATTTTAGATATCACGCCCCGCGCCTCGGCCACAAAAATGCCGGTTTTTTTGTTTTTGGTGATAAAAATTTTTTCTAAACCAACCACATCCGGATGGAATTCACCAATGATCGCCTCAAGTCCTTTTTCAAGCGCAAGAAGCCGTTCGCCGTGGCCGCCAGCCGGAATCTTAATAAGGCCACTTTTCAGATGAGTTAATTTAGAACCCTCCTTTTTTATGAGTCCATATCCCGCCCTGACGTTTCCGGGATCTATGCCTAAAACAATCATTTTGCGGGGAGAGTTATGGAAAATACCGTGCCGCGTCCTATTTGGGAATCAATGCTGATTTTCCCGCCATGGCGCTCAATAATATTTTTCGTTATAAAAAGTCCCAAACCGCTTCCGTTGGGTTCCATCTGAACCACGTTGGTCCCTCGGTAAAATTTCTGGAACATTTTTCCTAAATCCTCTTTCGGGATGCCCACGCCGGTGTCTCGAATCTCAATTCTCACAGAATCGGGATTCGAATCCGGTCCGGCCACAATATCCACATTCCCGTTTTTTACGTTGTATTTTATTCCGTTGTCCAGAAGATTCGAGAAGGCCATACCCAGAAGTTGTTTGTCTATTTTTATGGAGTATTTTTTCGCGCTTGGAGAAAAGACCATTTTTATTCCATACTCTTTCGCTATCGGTTCGGCTTGTTTTACTATGGCGCCCAAAAAATCATTAACATCCGTTTCTTCAAAATCAAATCCAAACCGACCCTCCTCGATTCTCGCGGCGTTCAAGAGGTCGTTCACGATCTTCAACGACCGCTCCGTAAGCTGCCATCCTTCTTTGGCTAAGCCCTCCACGTCTTTCAAGTTAGGATTCTTATCCCCCAGAATTTTGTTTAAGCTCTCAAAAGACCAGTTTAGGGCCGTGAGCGGCGTCCGGAGCTGGTGGGCGGCGACGGAAATAAATTCCGTTTTGGATTCAACAATGTTTTTTTCCCTCGTCATGTCGGTGATAATCTTCAAAAAACCCACTACTTCGTTTTTTTCGTTGATAATCCTGTTTAAAGCCGTCCGGATTTCTCGGTGCGGCTCTTCGAGCGTCAGATCAATGATCTGCGGCCAGCCGCTCGCGGAAATCGTGTTCATTAACGGCGCGAGAGAAGGAAAAATAATTTCAATAAGCGTTTTTAACCGGGGATTTTTTATCATTCCCGGCTCCAGGCGTTCCCTGAGAACTTCCCCTGCGTTTAATCCGAAAATTTCTTCCGCGGGTTTGTTTAAACTCAGGATTCTGAAATTAGTATCGTAGACGACCACCCCGTCCCGGATGTTTTGTATCACCGTTTCCAACTCCAGATTTTTCACCTGATTTTCAATGGAGGAGCGTATGGTTTTCACGTATCCCAAGATTGCTATGGCGGTGGCGGCGGAAAAAATCACCAAATTGATTACGGCAACCGAAGGCGGCAGAAAGAACAGATTAACGATTAAGATTATCAGCGCCAGTCCGAAAACGGCGATCATTTTCAAAAAACTCTCTTTTTGGGCGGAGTTTCTAATGTCTTTTAATATTCTCAACAGATTATTCATTTTTGTGTTTATATTCCCGAAGGTCTCCAAGATTCTTCCCGTACCTCACATCTACCTTAAGTGGGGCGGCGAGGGGATAAATATCTTCCATAATATCTTTTATGAGAGGCACCGCTTTACTTAGAATATCATCGCGGATTTCGAAGAGCAATTCATCGTGAACGGTTAGAACCATTTTAATTTCATCCCCAAACCATCCTTTTTCTTTCATAAGGGCGAAAGATTTTATCATTGCCATTTTAATGACGTCCGCCCCCAAACTTTGAAGAGGCATATTGACCGCCGCTCTTTCTATTTCTCCCATGATTTTGGGGTGGCGGGCGTCGGTCCAGAACCAGCGCCGCCGGCCGTTCAGATTTTCCACGTAACCGCGCGCAGCCGCCTGGGCTTTTACTTCATCCTGCCATTTTTTCACCTTGGGGAATTCCCGGTAATAGTCGCTGATGAATTTTTTCCCCTCCTCTAAACTTACGCCTGCTGATTGGGCAAAGGCCCGCGGCCCCATACCGTAAACCACGCCGAAATTAAGGGTTTTACCGAGGCGCCGGGCGTTGCGAGAAACTTCGGTAGAAGGGATTTTAAGAATTCGCGAGGCGGTCAGTGTATGAATATCCTGATTTTTTTCAAAAGCCGCTATCAGATTTTCGTCGCCCGACATATGGGCCAAAAGACGCAATTCAAGCTGGGCATAATCAAAAGAGAAGAAGGAGCAACCCTTAGGGACGATGAATGCCTCCCGAAGCTCTTTGGCCCACTCGGATTCTTGGGGAATGTTCTGGAGATTCGGTTTTTCGGAAGCCAGCCGCCCGGTTGCCGTCCCGGTTTGAATGAAATTCGTCCGGATCCTTCCATCCTGACCGCAGAGTTTTAGAAGTGGTTCCACGTAGGTGGATTTTATTTTGAATGTTTCCCGGTAAGTGAGGATATCGGTAACCACCGGATGTTCGTCTTTAATGGATAAAAGAACCTCTTCCGAAGTTGAGCGCAGACCTGTGCCGGTCTTTTTTATCTTTTCGGATTTTATCTTCAGTTTTTCAAAAAGCGCTTCGGCGACTTGGCGGGAAGAGTTTATGTTAAAATCTCCGCCAGCGGCAGCATAAATTCTTTTTGTGAGAGCATTAAGCTTATCCTCCATTTTCCGGAGCAGATTTTTCAGTTTATTTTTTTCCAGCCCCACTCCCCAAACCTCCATCCAGGCGAGTGTTTCAATAAGCGGCATCTCTATTTCATAGAAAACTCTTTCTAATCCCTCCTGCTTCATTTTTTTCTCCAAAATCAAAGACAATTCGCTTAAAACAACTCCGTTATTCGTTTTTCCCGCCGATCTTCCCAAGAATTTATTCAATATCGCTTCCGGCGAGATTTCTGTTTCATCGGGGTTCAAAAGCCAACCCGCGATGAGCAGATCAAAGATATCCTTCGGGATTTTTTTGTTTTCTCCGATAAATTTCTTGAAAATGGGTTTCCAGTCCCAAGCCACTTGAAAACGCCCATTTTTTTCTCCCAGGGTTATTTCCGGTTCGGGGAGAGGGAAGAGTTTTTCCTGAAATTGCGCCGGCTCCTTCGTTTCTTTTGGTTTTTTGATTCCTTCCATCCGGCGGATCAAACTCTCAAATCCGAATTTTTCAAAGTACGCGGACAGCTTTTCTTTTTCCAGCCCCGGGAATTTTATTTCTTCCGAAGAAACTTCTATCGGAACGTCCCTGTTTATGGTGGCGAGCTCCTTAGAAAACAACGCTTCCTTTTTAAAAGGAAGAACTTTCTTCCCGGCCGGGTCGCTCTCCGGCATGTTTTCAAAAAGTTTTTCCAAGGAGCCGTATTTTGAAATGAATGTCTCGGCGGTTTTTGGGCCGATACCCCTTACTCCGGGAATGTTATCTGAGGCGTCGCCCACCAGGCCCTTATAGTCCGTCATTTGCGCCGGCTTAAGGCCGTATCTGTCAAAAACACCTCGCTCATCATAGATTAGGGTCTCGCTCACACCCCTTTTAAACGTCTCAACGACAATTTTTTCTCCCTTAATCAGCTGTAGCGAATCCAAGTCGCCGGTGAGAATTACGATTTTTAAATTCTTATCCCCACCAAATTTTTTTACGAAAGTGCCAATAATATCATCCGCTTCAAAACCGGGTTTTTCAAAATAATTTATGCCGAACTCGCGGAACAAGTTATGAGCTTCAATGATCTGACTCACGAGTTCATCCGGCGCTTTAGGGCGGTGCGCTTTATAGGCCTCGTACATTTCTTTCCGGAATGTCGGCTCGGGTCGGTCAAAGGCCGCGACGGCGTAATCCGGCTTATGCTCGCTTAAAATCCTGAGAAGCGCCCCGGCTAGACCGTAAAGCGCGCCCGTGGGCACGCCGCCCTTTCCCGTGAGCGGAGGGAGCGCGTGGAAAGAACGATGGATCAACGAATTAGCGTCTATAAGAAGAAGTTTTTTCATCCCGTTAGAGATAGGAAACGCTTTAACCTATTTTTTAAATAGCGCTTACCCACACCCGACTTTAAATATTTTTCTCTCAACCTCGAGTCTTCTTCGTTCAAACAAGCTTCATAATATATTAAATCCCATGGAGTATTGTTTCTTGTCCAAGTCGATTTCTTTGGATTGTGTTGGTTAAAGCGTTTCCGTAGATCATTAGTGCTACCGGTATACCACCTATTGCTTTTCCTGCTTCTAATTACATAAGTGTAAAACATAAGTTTCTTATCTCTAACGGGATTCATTTTTGAATTCCAATATCCTTTCGTTTTCTTTTGACCCGTGTTTTAACGAAAGCCAGATAGTATTTTTCAACAGAACCTTTTTTATTTTTTCCGGCCACTCTATGACTATTATACCTCCCGGTAAAGTCATGATTTTTTTAAATTCCAGCGGATTAAGCTCGGAAATTTTTTCGATGCGGTATGCATCCATGTGATAAAAAAACTCATGATCATTGACCGTTAATTTGTGGCGCGGGATTTTATATTTTCTGAAGATCACGAATGTCGGGCTGGTAATTTTGTTTTTTATCCCCAATCCCTCCGCGAAACCCTGAATAAAAGTCGTCTTGCCGGCACCGAGCTCTCCTTTTAATCCAATAACAACGGAATCATCATTCTTTGTTTTCAATATTTCTTTTGCGAGAAGTACCCCCAGTTTCTTTGTTTTAGAAGGAGAATCGCTTAGGATTTTCATTTCAAATTAGTTTCTTGTCGCGGGGAATCTTCAAGTGTTCGTAGGCGAGCGGGGTCGCGACGCGGCCCAAAGGAGAGCGGTGAAGAAGCCCCAGTTTCATGAGAAACGGCTCAAAAACCCCCTCAATCGTTTCCATCTCCTCGTTCAAGGCCGCGGCAAGCGTCTTTAAGCCTACCGGTCCGCCGTTGAATTTCTTAATTATTATCCTCAGAAGTTCCCGGTCGGTTTCTTCAAGTCCTAAGGCGTCAATATCCAACATTTCCAAGGTTTTTTGGACCGTTTCATCGTTGATTCCGGGTTGTTTGTAGACCTGTGCGTAATCGCGGGCGCGCTTCAAAAGGCGATTGGCCGTTCTTGGGGTGAAGCGCGAGGCCAGGGCGAGTTTTGCGACCGCCTCCTTCGTAATCTTCACGCCCAGTATTTGCGCCGACCGCTCAATGATTTTTTCAATATCCTCCGGTTGATAGTAATCCAGGCGGAAGGTGGCGCCGAAGCGGGAACGAAGCGGGGCGGAAAGGGGATTGATGCGCGTAGTCGCGCCGATGACCGTAAACGGCGGCAAGTCCAAACTGAACGTTTTAGCCGAGGGGCCCTTGCCCACTATTAGATGGAGTTTCCGGCTTTCAAGCGCGGGGTAAAGAATTTCTTCCACGAGTTTGTTGATGCGATGGATTTCGTCAATGAAAAGTATTTCATGGGGCTCAACGTTGCTTAAAATGGCGGCAATGTCGCCGGCTTTCTCAAGCGCCGGGCCGGAGGTGGAACGGACATTCGTATTCATTTCTTTCCCCACAATGTAAGCGAGGGTCGTCTTCCCCAAACCCGCCTGGCCGTAAAAAAGAATATGGTCGCAAACCTCGTTTCGTCCCTTTGCCGCGTCAATAATTAGCTTAAGATTCGTTTTTACTTTTTCCTGGCCGATATAATCTTTCCAGGAATTGGGACGCAGAAGTGTTTCCAAACTCTGCTCGTCTTTGATGATTTTATTGTTCTGTTTTTTCATAAATCCGTATTTTCCTTAATTTTACTACTTAAAACCGCCTATTCCTAGGTTGAATTTACCCTGTATTGGAGAGCTGTACACAGTATTGACACTTAAGGGGGTTTGTGCTAACATCCAAGCAATCCTAATTAAGGACCTGTGGGCAATGAGATTTTTCCCAGCCACGGATTACTTGGTTTCGGCTGGGTAACTCCTCGGAAAGATCTTAAACGCCTTTGCAACTGGCAACCTGCCCACAGATCTTTGTTTGGGATTTTTTTTATTTCCCCCAAAAGATTTCTCCGGTCAGCCGTTCCACCTCTTCCAAGCTCGTAATGCCTAAGAGCGCTTTTAACACCCCGTCCTCCTGCATTGTAACCATCCCCTGTTCTTCCGCCAGTTTTTTTAATTCTATCTCCGTCGGGTTTTTATAGATTTCAGTTTCCATTTTTTCGTCCACCCGAAGCAGTTCAAAAATAGAGACGCGTCCCTTGTATCCTAAGTGGCCGCACTTATTGCAACCCGCCGGCTTATAGATCTGGTATTTCAAATAATCTTTTTTACTGACTCTTGCGGGAAGAGCGGAAAGGAATTTCTCAATCTTTTCTTTGAAGCCCGAATCAATCTCCACTTTTATTTTGCATTCCGGGCAGAGCCGGCGCACCAATCTTTGGGCGATTATTAAACTTAAGGAGGGCCCCAGAACATTCGTCTGGATGCCCAAATCCAGAAGCCGGGGGATGGCGCCCACCGCGTCATTTGTGTGAAGCGTGGAGAAAACCAGATGGCCGGTGAGCGAGGCGTTCAAAGCAATCTCCGCCGTTTCTTTGTCGCGAATCTCGCCGACGAGAATCACGTTCGGGTCCTGCCTTAAAATTGAGCGCAAACCGGAGGCAAACGTGTAGCCGGCGCTCTGGTCCACTTGGGTTTGGGAAATGCCGGCCAGGTGATATTCAATCGGGTCTTCCACGGTTATGATTTTTATCTCCGGCCGGGAAACTTTTCTTAAGAACGCGTAAAGAGTCGTCGTCTTGCCGGAACCAGTGGGGCCGGTGTTCAAAATCAGTCCGTTGGGTTTTCTGATCTCCGTCTCGGTGATGGCAAGATCATCTTCGCGCCAACCCAAATCCTCCAAATTAGTTTTTAAGGAAATAGGATCTAGGATCCTTAAAACTGTCGTCTCGCCGTATTCCGATGGAATAATGGATGTTCTGATCTCGATTAGACGATCCTTAAGAGAAATCGTGAAACGCCCGTCTTGCGGTCTATCCTGAATGTTTAATTTTAAATTAGAGAGAAGTTTGATGCGCGTGATTATGGATTTGTAAATCAAGAGATTAAGTTCGGAGTAAGCGACATGAAGAAGACCGTCTACGCGCAGGCGCAGGACGCCAAACCTTTCGTTCGGTTCCAAGTGGATGTCGGAAGCCCGCAGAGCCATCGCGCCGCTTAAAATTATTTCTAAAACTTGGGAAGTGTAGGGGCTTTGAAAGTTTTTAATATCATTGGTTAAATCGTTCAGGTCTTTTACTTTTCCTTGCGCCTCAATTATTTTTTCTTCATCAATATCTACCCGACCGCTGATCTCCTTCTGAACCGAGACATATTGGTAATAATCCCAGGCGTGTTTTAACCCCGTAAGCGAGACGATGGCCACCTTCACGGCGAACTTTTCTTTCAGGGCGTCAATGATTTTTTTTGCCTTTTCTTCGTTCGGGTCAAAGGCGGCGACCACCAGGATTTTTCTCACGAGCTGGATGGGGACGAGGAGGGCCGCTTTGGCATCTTCTTCCGGGACGAGTTCCATCGCTTTGATTTCAGTGGGGGTTTTAGTGGAAATCAAGTCAAGGTAATCCAGGCCGTATTTTTTGGCCCGGCGCTTGGCGTCTTTCTCCTCGGCTTCCCGGTTCTGTTTCTGAAGTTGGTCGTCCAGACTTTTAGGTGGGAACATTAATAGTATTTTAGAAGTTTTTCGGCGGCCTAACAAGTAAATAAGGGTCTATATTGACTTTTAACTATTTTAGTAGTATAATTCCAAGCAGAAAGTTTAAATAATCAGAAACCAACATTATGAGGAATTAGTTATGAAAACCACCGTGTTTTTATTCACCGTCCTAATTTCCATTTTATTCGCCGGATGTTGCGCTTCTTACACGATATCGAGCGATGAGCTTGTGAAAACCGGCAAGAAAGTTGTTAAGGAATGGAAGTTTGAATATAATGCCGCCCAGATTAACGTCATTAATCCCTACCAGCAAGTATGCACTGTTATAATAGGGAACGAATCAATTGATATTGGATATAGAGAAAGAGCCTTTAGGACATACGATGTTAATTTGATACTAGACGGTTCGTATATCAAAATCCCAGTTTCTGTTATATCCGGAAACATGAGGGTTGCCACAAGGGACTTTTACATACGACCCAGAAATACAGGGGTTACAACTTGGGTAATCCAAATATACGGCAATCAAATTTCTCTAGTGGGAAGCTAGTTTTATAGAAAAGCCGCGTCCAAACGAAAGTTTGGCCGCGGTGATTTTTTTACTACAATAGAGAAATGCCCGAACTTCCCGAAGTGCACACAACCGCAACTTTTCTGGATAAGAAGGTTCGCGGCAAAACCATCAAAGATCTATGGACTGATTGGCCTAAGTATTTTCGCGCGCCCAAGGGAGAGAAAAATTTCAAAAAAATGATTCTAAGCCGGAAGATTTTATCCATTGGGAGAATCGGCAAGAACATTCTCTTCCGCCTTTCGGGCGGCTACGTTATGCTCGCGCATCAGAAGATGACCGGGCATTTTTTAGTTGGTAAGTGGAGAAGGAACGAAACGGATAAAAATACGGAAGAGGTTTGGCTGGGCCAAAAATGGGTGCCGGCGGAGGGCCGCGGGCCGCTCGGGGATGATCGCAACCGCTTCATTCGCCTGATTTTTTTCTTGAGCGGCGGAGAGATGCTCGCGCTGTCGGATTTGAGGCGCTTCGCGAAACTCGTGCTGGGTAAAGAAAAAGAAATTATGGAGTTGGAAGAAATTAGAGGATTGGGCCCAGAACCGATTGACCCGAAATTTACGTTTGAAAAATTTACGGAGCTGTTCAAAAAAAAGTCGGGGAAGATAAAACAGGTTCTTTTGGACCAGACGTTCTTGAGCGGCATTGGGAATATTTATGCCGACGAGTCGCTCTGGCGGGCGAAAATAAATCCTCTCCGCTTGGCGGGAAGCTTGACCCGCAAGGAGCTGAGAACCCTCTATAAATCAATAAGAATGGTTTTGAGGATGGCTATAAAACTCAAGGGTTCTTCGGTGGATGACTACCGCGACCCATCCGGCCGCCCGGGGTTGTATCAGAAAATCCATCAGGTTTATCATAGGGAAGGCGAGGCCTGCCGGCGCTGCGGGGCGAGGATTGTGAGGATAAAAATTGGCCAGCGCTCGGCGCATTTCTGCCCCGTCTGCCAAAAACAAAAATGATCTATTTTCTCTACGGCCCGGATTCATACCAGCGGAACGAAAAACTCAACTCGGCGATTGCCGAGTATCGGAAGAAGTATCCGGAATCGGATATGGCGTCTTTTGATCTGAGAGAAGAGCCGGATAATTGGGTTAAGGCCAAGGATTTCTTGAATCAGCCGTCAATGTTTGTTGATTCCAAGGTGCTAATCATAAAGGAGAGCGGCGCGGTCCCGGCGGCTGGCGGAGAAAAGGATTGGATAAAAACCCTCAAGTCCGGTTTGGAATTGCCGCGAACCTTCATATTCATATCTGATGCTTCAAAACCGCTGAAGGCCTTTGAATTTCTGACCCAGTCGCCGTCGCGGGACCAGTTTTTTGGCGAGCTTGAGGAGCGGGAACTGGAAAGTTTCGTGAAAGCGGAGGCGACGGTAAAAAAAATAACCTTTGAAAGAAACTCCCTGGATTTTTTCCTTGGATACCTTTCCGCCGCGCGGGAACGGAGTTGGATCGCGGTAAACGAGTTGGAAAAAATCCGCCTGATGAACCCGCCCCAGCCGGTCAATCTCGCCGACCTCAAGAAGATAATCATCTCGGGGTTCAAAGACGAGGTCTTTGACGTAGCTCGGAGCATTATGTGGTCCCGGACGTGGATGGAAAAACTGAAGCTTCTGGAACGGCTTTTTATCCAGAAAAAAGAGCCGGCCTACGTTTTCAATTCGCTGGCCGTTCTCGCGAAGGGGGATGAGCTTATAAAACTGGCGGATTACGACGTGAGCGTAAAGAGCGGCAATCTGGAATATGAGGAAGCGCTTCTGGATTTTATCCTGCCTTGATCGGTTCTTAATAAGAAGATGGGGTGCTATAATTAATTATAGCACCCCATTCTTTCTTCTTTTCTTAAACTATTTTTGTTTTATTTCTTCGGGAATTTCTTAGAGAGCCGGGATTTCAGGCGGTCTGCCTTACCCCTTTTTATGAAGCCCACCTTCTTCATTTTATCCAGGGTTTTGTAGACCTCCGGGAGGAATTTCCTCGCTTCCTCGGTCTGGCCGGCGGCCACGAGTTTGCGGAATTTTTTCAGGGTTTCGTTCAGTTTTTTCTTGCGCGCGACGTTCATCTCCTTCCGGCGGACGTTCTGTCTTAACGCTTTTTTAGCTGATTTCGTTATAGGCATTTAAGTGGTTTCATATTATATTTTCCGGTCTCCTTTGTCAAAGGGTTATTTTTGTGTCTGGTGGGATACAAGATTATAATTAGACTAATTAAATGATTCATACATTAAGCGGGAAGCTCGCGGAAAAGAACGACGGCTATCTGGTGGTAGAAGTGGGCGGCATCGGTTTCAAGGTGGTGACGAATACCCGGACGGCGGCGAGCGCTTCCGCGGGCGAAGCGGCCAAGCTCTTTACTCACCTTTATGTCCGCGAGGATAAGATAGAACTCTACGGATTTATGGATGAGGGTTCGTTAAAACTCTTTGAGCTTCTGATTTCCGTCTCGGGCATCGGGCCGAAAAGCGCGCTCGCAATCCTGGATATCGATTCCTCTGAAAACATCATTGCCGCTATTGCGGGGAAGCGCCCGGATATTCTGACGCGCGCTTCGGGCGTCGGCCAGAAGACCGCCGAACGGGTGGTGCTGGAACTTCAGAGCAGAATAAAAATTCCGAGTGGAACAAAACGGCTTACCGAAGCGATGGACGTGAATCAGGAGGTGGAAGAAGCGCTCGTCGGACTCGGCTACGGCCGCGCTGCGGCCCGTCAGGCGATTTCAAAAATCGGTCCGGAATTCAAAGCCCTTGAGGAACGCCTGAAACAGACGTTAAAAAATCTCGGCCGGCGCAGTTAAATGTCATTCATTTTCTCCATATATCACTGGATTCTGGCCTGGGTGGGCAGTATTGTCTGTGGGCATCCCAGCCGGGGAATTTTTGTTATCGGTGTGACGGGCACAAAGGGCAAATCCACTACCCTAGAGTTCTTAAATGCGATTCTTGAGGTGGCCGGCAAAAAAACCGCGCTTTCATCAACTGTCCGCCAGAAAATCCTAAATAAGACGGGGAGAAATATGTCCGGCAACTCAATGCCCGGTAGGTTTTTTCTCCAGAGATTCTTAAAGAAAGCCGCCAAAGCCGGCGCGGATTACGCTCTACTTGAGGTGACATCGCAGGGCGTGGTTCAGCACCGCCACGAATTTATAGACTGGGATGCGGCATTTTTTACCAACCTTGCCCCCGAGCACATTGAATCCCATGGGAGTTTTGAAAATTATCGCTCGGCGAAAACTTCCTTTTTTAATTATTTGAGTAAATCCAAGAAGAAAGGAAAATTCTTCTTCGTGAATAAAAACGACCCGAGCGCGGATTATTTCATCAAAGCGGCGGAGAAAGTATCCAGCGGGAAAGTTTTCCCGTATTCAAAAGAGAATTTTATAAAAATATGTTTAAAAAACGGTTTAGATATTTCTTCCCGGGAAAAAAGAGCGGCGGTAAACAGCTGGCTTTGGAGTGAATTCAATCTGGATAACGCCGCGGCGGGCCTCGCGTTCGCCGAATCGCAGAATATCTCCTGGCCGATTTTTAAAGAAGCTCTCGTGGGTTTTAAGGGGCTCATCGGCCGGATGGAGTTCATCCAAAAGGAACCCTTTGCAGTTGTAGTGGATGGCGCGCATACGCCCGATTCTTTGGAGAAGGCGTATCAGAATACGCGGCCTGAAATTATCTTCGGTAAATCTGGCGGGCGGCTGATTTGCGTTCTTGGCTCCGCCGGGGGCGGGCGCGACAAATGGAAGCGGCCGGCAATGGGGAAAATTGCGGCCGAATACTGCGATGTCGCGATACTGACGGATGAAGACCCCTATAATGAAAACCCGAATGAAATTTTAGACCAAGTTGAAAACGGTTTTAAAGACGCCAAAGAACGCCGGGTCAGACCCGAAAATGTTTTTAAAATTCTGGACCGTCGCGAGGCGATCAAAAAAGCCGTGAGTTTAGCCGGGCCGGGCGATACGGTTATCGCAACCGGGAAAGGCAGCGAAATGTCCATTCATGTTGCCGGCGGGAAAACCATCCCTTGGGATGAAAAGGAAATAATGAAAGAAATTTTAGAATCTTTTAAAGTATAATTAACACATGCGATTAACTTTTTGCGGCGGGGCGGGAACGGTAACGGGCTCAAACTATCTTCTTGAAAGTGGCGGGATAAAAATCCTGATTGACTGCGGGTTAAATCAGGGAGACAGCTTCTGCGAGGATTATAATTTCCAGCCGTTTCCTTACAAACCCGAGGAAATCTCCGCTGTTTTTGTGACCCACGCCCATATTGATCATATCGGCCGCCTGCCTCAGCTCGTGAAAGCCGGTTTTAAAGGAACGATCTATTCCACTCCGCCGACCAAGGATTTCGCCGAACTCCTGCTTCTGGATTCCGAGCACATTCTCAAGGAAGAATCGGACAAAAGAAAAAAGCCGCCTCTTTACGAAACAGCCGACATTATAAAGACGATGGGCTTTTGGCAGAAGAGGAGATATCACGAAAAGATTTCCATTGGTCCGGCGGAGAGTGGCTTCATTGTTGATTTTTTTGATGCCGGGCATATTCTGGGTTCGGCTTCAATCGTAATTTCCGCCGGGGGCAAGAAAATAGTTTTCTCGGGCGACCTCGGAAATATCCCCTCGCCGTTCATAAAACCGACCGAGTTTATAAAAGACGCGGATTACGCTTTGGTTGAATCCGCTTATGGCGACAGGGTGCATGAATTTTTGGATAAGCGGAAAGAAATGGTGGAAGACGCGATTGAAGAAACGGTGAGGGCCGGCGGCGTCCTAATGATTCCCGCCTTCGCGATGGAACGGACGCAGGAGATGGTCTTTGAAATGAATGAATTGGTGGAAAACGGGCGCATTCCGAAAATTCCCGTTTTTATAGACAGCCCGCTCGCGATAAAACTTACGGCCGTTTATCAGAAATATTCCGAAGATCCGGAGTACTTCAGCTCCGAGGCCATTAAGCTCGTGAAGAGCGGCGATGCAATCTTCAATTTCCCGGGTTTGAGGATGACGCTCACGACGGAGCAATCAAAGGAAATAAACGACGTGCCGGCGCCCAAGGTGATTATTGCCGGCGCGGGGATGTCCAACGGCGGGCGAATCCTGCATCACGAGATCCGCTATCTGCCGGATCCGAAAAGCGCGCTTCTCATCGTGGGATATCAGGCCGTGGGTTCGCTCGGCCGGAGAATTCTTGAAGGCGCCAAATTCGTGAAAATTTTCGGCGAAGAGATCCCGGTAAACTGCAAACTAAAACAGGTAAGCGGATACTCGGCCCACGCCGACCAGCCCCAACTTTTGAAATGGGTTGAAATGATGAAGGGAAGCGTGAAAAAGGTCTTCGTCGTTCAGGGAGACCCGGAGGCGCTTACGGCGCTTTCCCAGAAGATCAAGGATGAGCTTGCCGTCTCTTCTGATGTGCCGACTCACGGCGCGTCTGTGGTATTATAAAAATATGCTTAAAGCCAAAAAATCTCCGGTAATTGAAACTAAAAATCACAATCATACTCATCATCTGAAGTATAAAATTTGCATCTCCGGCGCGGCTGAAACCGGCCATTGTTCCAAAGACGCGCTCGAGAAAGCCGAGGCGATGGGCCGGGAGATCGCGAAGCGGGGGCTCGTGCTTATGACCGGCGCAACCATCGGCATTCCTTATTGGGCGGCGAAGGGCGCCAAAGAGGCCGGTGGCATGGTTATCGGTTTGTCGCCCGCCTCTTCCAAATTGGCTCACATAAAAACCTATCATCTTCCGACTGATTATCACGATCTTATCATCTACACCGGCTTTGATTATTCCGGCCGGAACCTACTTCTTACCCGCTCGGCTGACGCCGTCGTGACGATTTGCGGTCGAGTGGGATCATTAAATGAATTCACTGTCGCCTTTGAAGACCAGAAGCCCAACGGCGTTCTTGAGGGCTCGGGCGGTATTGCGGACATGCTACGCGACATTCTTGAAAAATCCCATCGCGGCTGGGGGAAGACGATTTTTTCCCGCGACCCGGCGGATTTACTAGATAAACTTCTGGATTTAATAGAAGCCGAAGACGAAAAAAACGGCATTAAAGGTCGGATAATATAAAAATATAAACATGGGATTCTTTTCATTTCTTTTCGGGTCAAAAAACTCTTCCGCAAACAAAGTTGAGAGGCCGAGGCCGGTTTCAAAGCAGATAGGGGAAGTGACTCATTTTTACGGCGGCATCAGCGTGGCAATCGCCAAGTTTAAGGAGCCGGTAAAGGTGGGTGAGACCGTCCGCTTCTTCGGGGCGACCACCGATTTTACCGAAAAAATCGGTTCAATGCAGTATGACCACAAGGATATCGGCGAAGCCAAAAAAGGGCAGGAGGTTGGCATCAAAGTAGTTGGCAAAGTGCGCGAGGGCGACGAAATATTTCGTGCATGAACAAGAAATTCTTTTTAGCCGTCGGGCTTCTGGCCGGAACAATTTTAGGCGCGGGGATTTTCTCCTTGCCTTACGTTGTTGGTTGGTTGGGGGTTCCGCTCGGTTTTTCTTATCTGGCGCTTTTTGCGCTGGTTTATTTTTCAATCCATTTGATGTATGCCCGGCTTATTTTAAAAGTAGGACCGGGGCATAACTTTTTAAGCCTTACCGAAGAATTTTTGCCCGGGAAATTAAAATTCCTTTCGGACATAGCGATACTGGGGGAGCTGGTTTTAACGCTCACGATTTATTTGATTCTCGCTCCGGTTTTTATAAGAACAATTTTTAACATAAACGCTCCGACGGCGCTTTTATTTTTTTGGGCGGTTGGCACCGCTTTTATTTTCGTGAAGTTGAAATGGCTGGGACTCGTCGAAATTTTGGGAGTTTTGAGCATACTTGCTCTGGTTTTAATAATTTTCTTCCCAGTTGCCTCAAATTTATCCGGGCTCCCGCTATCGCCGCGATCTTCCGGTTGGATGTTTTGGCTTCTGCCTTTCGGCCCGCTTCTCTTCGCCTTCTCCGGCCGACCGGCGGTTAGTAAGATGATTGAGGTGTATCGCTCGGCAGATAGTGATTTTTCCATCAATAAAGCCATATTTTTAGGTACATTCCTGCCTGCTTTGCTTTATGCCGGCTTTGTGGCCGCGGTCTTGGTTTTAAATCCCGCGGTTGGTCCGGATATGTTCGGCGCCCTTAACTTCCCGCCATTTCTCCTGGGGATATTGGGATTTTTGGGTCTTGTCTCCATCTGGACATCATATTTTATGATAGGGCTTAATTTGAAGGAGATTTTAAGACAGGACTTGAGATGGAATAAATTTCTCTCGGGCATAACCGTGATTTTTCTTCCGTTAATTTTTTATGTATTAGGTTTTCAGAATTTTTTGGAGACGATAGGCATCGTCGGAGGCGTATTTCTCGCGCTTGAAGGAATATTCATTACCGCGATGTGGCGGAAGGTCTTTAGGGAAAATAAATTGCGGGTGGCTTCCTTAATTCTCTATCTTATATTTTTTGCGGCTATCGCCTATGAAGTTGTGAAATATGTTTCATGAAATTTTCTCGGGATAATTTAATTCGTAACAGTATCCTGCTTTTTGTGTTTTCCATACCCTTTGGGATGAAAAAATTCCTTTTTGATTTCCCGACACCGTTTAAGAACTTTTACACGTCCGAATATACTTCGGCGTTTCTTTACGAGAGCGATATTTTATTTTTGCTCTTTTTTCTTCTACTCTTTTTCAGCAGGCCGCTTTCCTGGTGGAGGGAGAAACTGAGTAAGTTTAAAATGCCGCTTTTGTTTCTCGCACTATTTTTAATATTTTCCGCCTTTTCTTTGATTTTTGCCGGTTATTCTTTCTTCGGTATTTATTCCTTCGGGCGTCTCGCGCTCGGCATTCTTTCCGCCCTCGCGATTGGCGCGGCGCTTCGGGATAATATCGTGCGCTTCAAGGAAATCGCGGTTGTAATTTCCGTTGCGGCGGTTCTGGAATCTGTTATCGGCTTTCTCCAATTTGCTCTTCAGAAAAGCGCCGGATTATGGTTTCTGGGCGAGACGGTTTTTAATTCCGACACGCCGGGCATCGCGAGGATAGTTGTAAACGGCCTTAAACTCGCCCGCGCTTACGGCACGATGCCCCATGCGAACATTCTCGCGGGTTTTTTGGTTTTAGGCCTCCTTTCTCTTTTCTACCTCCTTATCAAAGAAGAAAAATCCTCATTAAGGATTATTCAATCAACCGGAATTTTTGTCGTCCTCGCCGGGCTTCTCGTCACTTTTTCCCGCTCCGGCTGGATTACGGCCGCCCTCGCCGCGCTTGTTTTTATCATCTGGGAATTGTTTGCCGACAAGGAACGCCGAAGGAAAATAATTTACTTAATGTCATTATTAGTCGTTGTTAGTTGTTCGTTGTTAATTGTTCTAAGTTGGGTGATTTTCCCCCGCGCCAATTTTTCCGCCAGTGAAGCGCCGGTTGCCGATCGCTGGAGTTATAACAAACTGGGCCTGGAACTTATTATTTCTCATCCATTGGGCGTAGGTATCGGGAACGAACTTTTTTATGCCTACCACAACGGTTTCTTTGAAAAATACGACGTGAATTCCCTGGGTCAGTGGCAGCCGATACATAATCTGTATTTGATGATAGGAACGGAGACGGGAATTTTGGGACTCGTGAGTTTTATTGTGTTTATAACTCTACTTTTATTAGGAGTGTTCAGAGTTTTTAGTTCAGAGTTTTTAGTTCCTTGTATAATGCTATTCGCATTATTAGCGTTCGGTCTCTTTGACCATTTCCTTTGGGATTTGCAGTTGGGAAGATTGATGTTGTGGGTAACGATAGGAATTTTACTAGGCATGGCACAAGACAAAAATCCGGCATAAAGCCGGATTTTTTTGTTTGTGCCCTCGAGAAGAATCGAACTTCTATCTTCTCCTTCGGAGGGAGATGTCCTATCCATTGAACTACGAGGGCGTCGTAGAATTAATACCAGCTTTTACTGAGAGAGGCAAGAAGCGTATCAAGAAAAAGAAGTAAAATTTCTCTAGCTCCTAAAATCAACCTGGAATCGATACATACCCATCCCGCATGTCCCCAGAAGAGTGCTAAGTTGCGGAGTGCCGATATCAATGTCGGTATTCCCGGACGAGGGAAGAACTTTCGATATGTTCAGACTCGGGATGCGAATGGATGACGAACAATCGAATGTTCCGTTTGTACGGAATCGCAATACGGTGGGAACTCCCGCCTTGGCGATGCTCTCTCCCGGCCGGTAGCCGCCCTTGGCAGCTATTTCTATGATCTGTTTTCCGTCGGCAATACTCACGTTATCGACGGGGGCGCTTACGCCGCTTTGCGGACTCGGATTCCTGCCTTGCGTAAACAGAACAGCTCCACCGACAATGACGGCGGAAATAAGTATTGATATGGGTAAAATTTTGGAACTCATAAGCGTATTGTACTAGAAGTTGAAGACCGGCGGTATGGCCCCTATAACGACCAAACTGTTTATTAGATTGAAGAGCGCGAACATGATTACGATGAGCCCCGCGGTTTTAAAGAAGATGCCGGCCTTTGAACTGTTCTTAATACTGAACGAGCTGAAACTTATGAGCGCGAGAACAGGCAGAGTTCCCAAGGCAAATGCGAGCATAGTGAACCCTCCCGTGAAAAAACTTCCCGTAGAAAGCGTGTAGATTTGCATTGATTGCGTAAAGCCGCACGGCAGGAAGAAGGTTGCCACGCCGACGAAGAGCGGCGTAAGCGTGTGGTTGAATTTTGATATGCCTAAGGCGTGTTTGGAAAGAAACTTCGGCATCGCCGGCTGGAGTTTCTTTGTCCAATGAAAAACATCCAAAAGATTGATGCCTAAAATGAGCATAACAATGCCGATAGCGAGGCCTAAAATGAATGTCATCGTGGTGTTCAAGGCGAAAGCGGAACCGATTGCCCCGATAACCCCGCCTAAAATAAAGAACGAAGTTATGCGTCCCCCGTGAAACAAAAGCTGCGGCCTTACTTTATCTCCCTCTCTTGCGAATGTGGCCGACATAGAGAGAAGTAAGCCGCCCACGACTGCCATGCAGGTTGAAAGTGATGCGACGATGCCGACAAGAAACGCGGTCCCGTACGAGACCGAACCGGCATTTATAAGATTCACGAGCCCTAATTTTTGCAGGGTGAAAAATAATACGGCAAACGCGAGGGCGGTGGGAACGGCAATTTTAAATTCCGACCAGTTCGCCGTCGTTATTCTCTTTTCAACAGAAAGGTTGTAGCCGTGTTTTAAAAGTACCCCTGAGAGCTCCTCGGCAAGCGCTTCCGGGAGTTTATCTCCGAAATCTCCCGTTATCTCAACCGAATGATGCTTTAAACTTGATTTTACTTTTGTGACGAAAGGGATGTCCTGAAGCTCGCTTTCCGTCATGAGCTCGCAGGCCTTGCAATGCATCCCGTTTACGTGAAATATGAAGGTTTTTTGCGTTTGGGGTTCCATATGATTATAGTTTTTTGGTTTTAAGGCGAAGCGAGTTGCCGACAACCGACACGCTTGAAAAGGCCATCGCGAGGCCCGCAAAAATGGGATTCAGCAACCAGCCAAAGATCGGATAAAATAGTCCTCCGGCAAGCGGGATGCCCACGATGTTGTAGATGAATGCCCAGAAAAGATTTTGCTTGATGCCGCGCATTGTTATTTTTGAAAGTTTGATGGCTTTGACGAGCTTAGAAATATCTCCGTGGAGAAGCGTGATGCCAGCGCTTTCTATCGCCACGTCGGTTCCCGTCGCCATCGCGATGCCGATGTCGGCCTGGGCGAGAGCGGGAGCATCGTTCACTCCGTCGCCAGCCATGGCAACGATCTTGCCTTGCGACTGAAGTTCTTTGATTTTATTTAATTTATCTTCCGGCATTGCTTCCGCCACCACCTCGTCAATGCCAACTTGCTCTGCAATGTACCGCGCCGTATTTTTATCGTCGCCCGTAAGCATCACAATTTTTATTCCCAGTTTATGAAGATTTTTTACCGCTTCTATCGCTTCCGGCTTTATGGCGTCGGCCACCATCGCGACACCCAACACCTTTTCTTTGGTCGCGAGAATAACCGGGGTCTTGCCCTCCAGGGTTTCTTTTTCAAGCGCGCGGGTATCGAACGATAAATTGAGCTCTCGGATGAGTTTCATGTTGCCGGCGTGGTATTCCGTATTTTCTATCGTTCCTTTGAGTCCTTGGCCTTTTATGGCGTTGAAGCTGCTTACAGAAAGAAGCGAAATATTTTTTTCGTTTGCATATGAAACTATCGCGTGGGCGATCGGGTGCTCCGATTTTTTCTCAAGCGATGCCAGCAACGAAACAAGTTCGTTGTCGCTCTTTTTGGAAAAATTCTGAATGGATACCAATTCGGGTTTTCCTTTGGTGATCGTGCCGGTCTTGTCCACCACAATAACGTTTACTTTATGGAGTTTTTCCAATGTCCCCGCGTCTTTAATAAGGATGCCTTCCTTTGCGCCCTTGCCGACTCCGACGATGATGGCCGTGGGAGTTGCGAGCCCCAGGGCGCACGGGCAGGCGATTACGAGAATGCCGACGAAAGATACCAGGCCGTACGAAAACGCCTGGGAGAAGCCAAGGTACCCCGTTCCGATGGCGAGCCACAGACCAAGCGCAATGAATGAAAGCGCCAGAACAACGGGAACAAAAACGCCCGAAATCTTGTCCGCCAACGCCTGAATGGGCGCCCGGCTTCCCTGCGCTTCCTCCACCATTTTGATAATGCCCGCGAGAAGCGTCTCTGAGCCGACCTTCGTCGCTTTGAAAGTAAACGAGCCGGTTGTGTTGATGGTCCCGGCAACCACCGTATCCCCAATATTCTTTTCTACGGGAATGGGTTCGCCGGAAACCATGGCTTCGTCTACGTACGACGAGCCCTCGGTGAGCACGCCATCAACGGGAATTTTGCCTGCGGGTTTTACAATGATTAAATCTCCGTGAACCACCT
The DNA here is from genome assembly GCA_049997835.1 of Minisyncoccia bacterium. GTDB lineage: Bacteria > Patescibacteriota > Minisyncoccia > UBA6257 > GWB1-50-10 > JBBTQX01. Next base: position 32,131 of record JBEKSI010000002.1, read on the forward strand.
GACCAACGGGTATTTCCGTTTCTTTTCCGCCGCGAAGAACCAGGGCGGTTTTCGCCTGAAGATTAAGGAGTTTCTCTATGGCATCGCCGGTTTTTATTTTTGAACGCGCTTCAAGATATTTGCCGAGAGTGATAAAAGCGATGACGATGATAGTAACGTCAAAGTAGGTTTGTTCTACATTAACGAACGGCCTTAAAGTTTCCGCAAAGGCGGTAACTACAAAGCTATAGAGATACGCGGCGGATGTGCCGATACCGATGAGCGTGTCCATATTGGCTTTGCCGTAGCGCAGGAAACGATAAAAGCCGAGCAGGTAGGGTTTGCCTACCACAAAAAGGGTGTAGGTGGCCATTAATGGCAAGAGATAGCGGAAGAAATTGCTCCAAACGTAGGGGATGGCGGGAACCGCGCCCAATTGCGCCGAAATATCCCAGCCAATCACAAAGATACTGATCAGCGTAAGCGGAATGACAGACATTATTTTTTTCTTCATGTCAGCAAGCTCCGCGAGCTTCTCCTGTTTGGATTGATTGAGTCCGAGGTGCGCGGCGTGCTCGCTGGGGGACATGTTCATTTCTTCCGCGCTGAGTGAGGTAGGGATAATAAGCGAGTAGCCCAAGGGTTCTATTTTTTTGGAAAGATGATGCGGACTCGTTTTAGCTTCGTCAAAAGTAATTTTTGCGGCTTCGGTTCCGTAGTTTGTTTCCACAGATTGAACACCCTCTGTTTTCTTGAGGGTCTTTTCAATGATGCCGGCGCACGAAGCGCAGTGCATCCCCCTTATTTTATAGGTTTCCGTCCGGTTCATGATTCTATTTGCGCTTGAGTCGATATACTTTGAGTATTTCTTCTCTCGCTTTAGCTCCCTTACCTTTTTTTATTTGGTCAATAGCGCAGGTGCTCAAATGATTTTCCATTACCATATCCTCAATACCCGAAAGAGCCTGCTTTACGGCGGATGTTTGCGTGATGACGTCAATGCAGTAAATATTCTTTTCAACCATTTCCCGCAATCCCCGGACCTGCCCCTCGATTATCTTGAGCCGGCGAATGACTTTCTGTTTGTGGTTCATGTTTATAACGGTTTCAGTATATACCCCCTGGGGGTATTGTCAATACTGACCATGGGGATAAGAACAAATATGGAAGATGTATAATATAAAGAGACATGAACAAAAAACTTCTTATAGCGCTCGTGGTCGCGGTGGTTCTTCTCGCGGCGGGGTACTGGTATTGGGGAAATACCCGGGTAGCTCCCACTCCTGAGCAGGCAAATCTCAATCAGGTTGGGGACAGCGTGGAGGCGATCAACCAGAGCGTAACGCAGGGCGTTATGCCCTCGCTTGCCGTTCCGGACACGAACCCCGTCACCAAAACCAATCCCTTCTCCGAGTTGAAAACCAATCCATTCGGCCAATGAAAACAAAACATCTTTTAAGTGTTCTTATCCTCGGCGTCGGCATCGTTTCTTCGTTCCTGATAATGAGCAACGCGGCCCTGGCTCAAACGACGGCCGCGCCGGCGGTTAATCCAATAGCGAACATTCAATACCCCGTTTCTGAACTTGGCAATTGCGGGAGCGAAACGGAGTGTAAAACGTACTGCGACAATTCCGCGCACTTGGATGCCTGTCTTTCGTTCGCCGAATCGCACAACCTGATGTCGGCCGGCGAGATCCAAGCGGCCAAAAAATTCGTGGCGGTGGGCAAGGGTCCTGGCGGATGCGCCACGAAGGAAAGTTGCAACCAGTATTGCGACGATGCGTCGCATATCGATGAATGCGTCGCTTTCGCGGAGAAAAATAATCTAATGTCCCAGAGCCAGCTCACGGAAGCCAAACAAGTGCAGGCGGCCATCAAAAAAGGCGCAAAGCTTCCGGCCTGCAACGGCAAGGATGCTTGCGACAAGTATTGTAATGATGTGGCACACGTCGAAGAATGTATGGCGTTTGCGAAAGCCGCCGGTTTCATGACTCCCGAGGAGATACAAAATTCGGATAAGGTACTTGCGGCCGTAAAGAAAGGAGTAAAACCTCCGGCCTGCAAGGGCAGTGAATGCGACAAGTATTGCAGCGATCCGGCGCACGCGGAAGAATGCATTGCGTTTTCCGAAGCCGCCGGTTTTATGACTCCGCAGGAAGCCACCATGGCGCGGAAAACGGGTGGCAAGGGTCCTGGCGGATGCGTGGGTAAAGAACAGTGCGATGCGTTTTGCAATAACCCGGATAATCAGGAAACCTGTTTCAATTTCGGGCGAGATAACGGGATGATCCCTCCGGAGCAGCTTCAAAAAATAGATGAAGGGAAAAAGCAATTCACCGATTCATTAAAACAAGCTCCAGTTAAAGTAATAGATTGCATATCAGGCGTGGTGGGAGCGGATCGTTTGGAAAAATTCAAGAGCGGCACCTTAGTGCCTCCGAAGGATATTGGAAATAAGGTTGGCGAATGTTTTCGTCAGGGAATGCCTCCCGGTGGTCCCGGAGAAGGCGGTAATATTCCGCCGGCGGGTCAAGGTTCCGGCGATGCGAAGCCATCATTCCAACCCGGGCCGGGAACCACGAACCCCGGCGGGCAGATGATGCCGCAGCAGGCGGGCCCCGGCGGATGCAAAACACCGGAGGAGTGCCAATCGTTCTGTGCGTCCAATCCCGATGTTTGTAAAAATTTCAGACCGAGCGGGGAACCCGGAAACCAACCGAGCGTAAAAATAGAAAGAGCGCCCGGCCAATCCGGAGGCAATCCGCCAACTGGCGGGATGATGCCGTCCCAACCGTGTGAAGGCGATAATTGCAAACAGCTTGCCCCAGGAGGGCAGCCTGGGCAGATTCAGGGAGGAACGCAGGGAGAACTTCAAAATTTCGTTGAAGGAGAAGCAAGAAAGATGATGCAAAGAATCCAGCCCGGGACACAGATACAACAGAAGCAAGGCCCCTCAACGAACTCGGGGCAAGCTCCTTCAATGGGATTAGGAGGACAAGGCCAGGCGTGCGCGCCGGGTACACAGTGCGGCCCGGGGTTCAATAATACGCCCGGACAAGCGCCCGCCGCCACTCAGCCGGGGACGTTTATCCAAACCCAGCCCGGGAATATGATTCCGCAGGGAAATATAATACCGCAGGGAAATATGATGCCGCCATCCGGAGGCGCTCCGCCGCCGGCAAATGGTTCCGCGCCGCCGCCACCGCCAGCCGGAGGCTCGCTTCTTGAAGCCGTACAATCATTTTTTGGTTTGTAAAAAAGAATTCCAGAAACTAAAACCACTCAATATTCATTGGGTGTTTTTTTGACACGATAGCGCCAGCGGTGGTATGTTTGGCTTAGTTATTAACATTATTCATAATTCATAGGGCAGGAGGATGCCATGGAAAAAGAAGAGCAAGTAAAAGAAGTTTCCACGGAGGAGAAGTTGATTCAAGAAGCGATTTTTGAGGTATTGGAGAACGAAAATCGCGCCCACACCAGTTGCATAAATCCCAACAAGGAAGGCGTATTTACGCCGCTCTTAGCGGTTGATGATCATCTTTTTAACGTTACTATCCGCCAGAATAGCAAAACTATTTCAATAGAGATGATTGATAACGAATTACTGGTTGGCGGTTTGATAAATAGAATTAAGAAAGCAAACGGCAACCCGGGCACGAAAGAAAAGGGTAAAAAGAGATGGATGTCTTTCCGGATAGACAAAAAGACCCGCTACCTCACAATCCTTGCGGAAGTATCCGTAAATCCCAAAGAAGGGAAGGGAAAGGTAGTAGAATCAATTCGGACTAAATTCTCATTTTTTATCGTTTTGGTATCAATGTTCTACTCCGGAGTGTTTGACATGCCGGAAGACGCCGGAAAGCCCGTGAAGTTCTAAATTCGCCTTCTGCAAAGTTCAGATAAAAAGCCGCTCGTTCTAATGAATTGAGTGGTTTTTATTTTTAGGTACTTTTACTGAAAACTGGACAAAATTCCAGTTTTTCATTGTTTTAGCGAGTTATCCACCATTGACCAGAACATATGGTCGGGTATGATAATACAGTGAAAAATCAAATAACTAAGCGCCAAAAGGAGCTTTTAGAGATAATTTACGAGTATATAAAAAACACTGGTTATTCTCCGACATTTGAAGAGATGCGGGAAAAACTAGATGTATCTTCAAATCAATCAATTATTGACTTACTAAAAAAACTGAACGAGAAAGGGTTTATTAGGAAAGATGAATTAACAGCTAGAAGCTTAGCTATTCTATCTCTTGGCTATAAGATACTAGGGAAGTCCCCACTAATTCCCTTTCTTGGTGTGGCGAGTGGCGGGTCCCCAATCCATTCTTTTGAGATATCCGGAGATTGGCGGCCGATTTCAAATGATGTCGCGAGATTAAATGAAGATGTTTTTATTTTGAAAGTTTCAGGGAATTCTATGATAAACGCAGGCATAGATGATGGTGATGCCGTTTTAGTTCAAACAAAAAAGGAATTTATTTCAGGTGAGATTGTTTATGCTCAAGTAGGTGATGGCGCGACAATAAAAAGATTCGTTTCGGATGATAAACCACCCTATATTTATTTGAAGCCGGAGAATCCTAATTATCCAGTTATCCCATTCACTGATGAAACGAATCTTAAAGGAAAGGTCGTTTCCGTTTTGAAGAATGGATTTTGGAAACCAGTTAAATAAAGATATGGAAATAAAAAAACCAAGATCTCACACACCAACAATTCACGACAACACTGAAGAAGACTTAATCCTTGTTCCACCGAGTGTACTACAAGGGAAACTCCATAAATTTGAGGATTATGTAAAAGGAAGGGGAAGTTTAGGAAGTGATGTAGCGGTAGCAATCGCACTTTTAATTACACTCCTCACTACTAACTTTAAAGATTTTGTGGGAGTTTCCGCAGGAGCTATAGAGGGCGCTTTTATAGCGGCACTCGTGTTTATGATTGCGAAGATCGTTTTTGATTTTATCACGAAGGTTCATAAAGCCCCGATTAAGACAAGGGAAGATGTTGTCGAGAGCCTGATTGAAAAAAGCGAGAATAAGCAAAAATAATCATGCCCACTAAAAAACCTAGTCGTACTAAAGAAATTATCGGGAAAGTTTTTCGCGATTCCGAGCTCGCTTTTGGTTTGAAGGAATTCGAGGGGATAGACTTTGAAAAAGTCCTTGAAATTACCGAAGAAGAGAAAAACCGTTTCTATCTCAAAGATAAGAAGTCAGGAAAACCAAAATTTGTTTGGGATGAGTCTAAACAATCTGGTAAACCTGAAGAAATCGTTCGCCAGCTCTGGCTCCATAAATTAAACTCCCATTACAAATATCCGTTTGAAAGAATGGATACAGAAAAGAGTGTACATTTCGGTCATGAAATACACGCCAAAGCCGCGGATATTGTTGTTTATAAAAAAGATAAAATTACTCCCTATATAATTGTTGAAGTAAAAAGCCCCACAGAGAAAAAGGGTATAGATCAGCTAAAAACCTATTTGAATGCCGAGGGTGCGGAAATAGGTTTTTGGTCAAATGGGACCAATCACATAATTCTTTATCGTCCGTATCCTAAAGAATTTGATGACACTTTACCGGATTTGCCGTCTGCCGATCAAACAATAGATGACCTTTTGGAGGCGAAGAAAACATATTATGAATACACCACCACCAAGGAGAGTTTAAAAAATATCGTAGAATCAATGGAAGAATTAGTGTTAGCTAATGCTGGTGTTGATGTATTTACTGAGGTTTTCAAGCTTATCTACGCTAAACTTTATGACGAACAGGAAGCGAAACTAAACCGTGCCGATCACGAAGTTTATTTCAGAAAGTATCGTGACCCGGCGAAAACCTACTCGGTTATAAACGAACTTTTCAAGAAAGCCATTAAGAAATGGCCGGGTACGTTTTACGAACAAGAAAACATTAATCTTTCACAAGAGCATCTTTCGGTTGTTGTTGGCGAACTTGAACGCGCCCGTCTTTTCGGTTCAGACCTGTCTATTATTGATGAAGCATTTGAGTACTTAATCCCGGAAGTCGCGAAAGGGAAGAAGGGACAGTATTTCACTCCGCGCCATGTTATTGCGATGGCCGTGAAGATGTTGGACCCGAAAAAGGATGAATATGTGATAGACCCCGCGGCTGGTTCAGGTGGTTTTTTGATTAGTGCGATGTATTGGGTGAAAGAAAAATACCTAAATGGTTCTGATGAAGCAATGAAAGAATATGCTAAAGAATGTATTTGGGGGATTGATTTTGCTGAAGAAATATCAAAAACATCCCGCGCTCTAATGCTTATTGCGGGCGATGGCCGCTCGCATATGTTTAAGTTGAATTCACTTGATCCGCGCGAATGGCAGGGTGAAGACGGCCAACTTCTAGATGCCCGCTCCAAGTTAAAAACCCTTTTGATGCAATTTGAAAACTCCGCCGATAACGCGGAAAACCAAAAAACCTTCCATTATTTCAACTTTGATATCTTACTTACCAACCCGCCCTTTGCTGGTGAAATAAAAGATCAGGGAATTCTACGCCAATATTTCTTTGGGAAAAAGAAAGGTAAATTGGTAAATAAAATTGAGCGCCACATTCTTTTTATAGAACGCACGTTGGATATGCTCCGGCCGGGCGGGCGAATGGCGATTGTTTTGCCGCAGGGTGTTTTAAATAACACAAATATGGAAAATGTCCGGGAATATCTTTTTGATAAAGCTCGGATTTTGGCGGTAGTTGGACTTCACGGGAATACTTTCAAAC
>JBEKSI010000003.1:0-24695 GCA_049997835.1 Minisyncoccia bacterium
TAACGCCAAGCGGTGATGATTTTTTTTGATTTGGCGTTTGCCCGCTTCGCGAGCTTATACATCGCCCAAATTTCCGAATATCTCTTTGAGCCGGCCGGCTGCATCACCGCCACAGTGTTTTCCACGATACCCCCCTCCGTTCGCGCCGGAAAACGGATAATGCGGATTATCCGCCCCTCGGACAAGCCGTAGTATTTTATCTTGAGCCGGGCGTGAATAGTCCAGATGTATTTTTGGTCACCAGGAGAAAGTTTTCTATAAAGCATTTACATTACTTTTCTTCCGTAAAGGCCCATCAGTTTCGCCTGGTCCAGAATATGACCAGTCATCGCTTTTTCCAGATCCGCCTTTACTGAACCGGCGGGCAAATCTAAGACGACATCCAACGCAAAAACCTTGAACATATAACGGTGCGGCGGATTGCCCCGCGGCGGGCATGGCCCGTCGTAGCGTTCATGCCCCCCGCTATTCTTGCCCTGCACCGCGCCGAAAGGCACGTTGTCCTCGGAAATGTATTGCGTCTTCGGCTCAATATTCCAAACTAGCCAATGAGCCCATATTTCACCTCTCGTCGCATCGGGATCTTCCACGATGACCGCCATGCTCTTCGTGTTTGCCGGGATGTTCCGAATTTCCAAAAGTGGATTCACGTTATCCCCGTCGCAAGTATGCTTCGCCGGAATGGTATCACCTTCCTTGAAAGCCGAGCTTTTTAGTATCAAACTGCCTGATTTTTTTTCTTCGTTATCCATTTTATTGTTGTTGAAAATTGATCCGCGACCAGCGGCAATTATCAATATAATAGCCGAAATCCCAAAAACAACCAAAAGTATCCTCAAAAACGCCTTCATATTTCTATTATATCTCCTCCATGCACACACTCATTTTATTTGATTTTTTAAGGGTTGATCCTACAATTGTATAAACAACCAATCGGCCATGTCTAATTTAGCTATTTATAGGAAGTATCGCCCTTCTAAATTTGAAGATTTACTGGGCCAGGAAATCATCGTCAAGATTCTCATGGAAGCGGCGCGCCAGAATAAGCTCGCGCACGCCTATCTCTTCGCGGGTCCAAGGGGCACGGGAAAAACCACGACTGCGCGCCTCGTCGCAAAAATCGCGAACTGCGAAAAAAGAAACGCAGACGAGAAATTCAAAACGAAGGGCGAGCCGTGCAACGAGTGCCCGACCTGCCGCGCGATTGACGACGGCCAGAGTTTGGACGTCATTGAAATAGACGCGGCCTCTAATCGCGGCATAGACGAGATAAGGAATCTCAAGGAAAGCGTCCGTGTCTCCCCCACTTCAAGCAAGTTCAAAGTTTTCATAATAGACGAAGCGCACATGCTGACGAAAGACGCTTGGAACGCGCTTCTTAAAACCCTGGAAGAGCCGCCGGCTTACGTGATAATAATTCTGGCGACGACGGAAATTGAAAAAGTGCCGCTAACGATAAGTTCCCGAACGCAAAAGTTTCACTTCAAACGGGCCGCGCGAGAAGAAATTGTCAGTAAACTCAAGAAAATCGCGAGCGAGGAAAAAATTGGGATAGACAAAGAAGCAATGGATCTGATCGCCTCTTCCGCCGAAGGCAGCTTCCGCGATGCCGAATCGCTCTTGGATCAGCTCGTTTCTTTCGGCGATGACAAAAACATCACGCTTGCCGAGGTGGAGAATATGATAGGCAAAGTCGGCTTTGACAAGCTCGCCGATTTCGCCGAAATAATCCTGAAGAGTGAAATAAATAAAGCCATTAAAGCGCTTTCGGAAATACAGGATGGCGGATTCAATCTGGTTCAATTCACCAAGGACTTGATCCAGTACCTGCGCCGGGTGGCGGTTTTAAAGACCAGCCCCGAGATGGAAAGCGCGTTTAAGGAAGAGTTGATGGAGGAACATATTAAAAAAATCTCCGCTCATGCAAAGATTTTCCAAAATAAGCATATAGAATTGCTGAAGGCGCTCATCAACGCCTACGGCCAGATGCGCTACAGCCAGTTCCCTATTATTCCTTTGGAAGTGGCTTTAGTTGAGAACACCAAGAAGTCCTAAAGAACTTAAAACTGCGCTTCCAGAAATTAAGGTTAATGCGGCAGCGAAAATAAAGGGCCAGCCGATGGTTGTGTATGATTCCTTCAAAAAAATCATTCTAAAGAGCGAGAAAAGCACAACCAAGAGGAACGTGAGTGGAATAAATATTACGCAATCCGGCCAGCCGACAGCAATAGTCAGAGCCAGACCCAGTTCTGTTTCCCCGGGGCAGAAAAATCTACTTTCCTTTTTTTGAAGCGCCTTAAGGAAAAACCAGAAGAGAAAAGCAATGACTGCCGACAAAACGGCATCCAGCCAGAAACGCTCCCAGGAATAAAAGATGAAATAATTATTCGGCTGTTTTAAAAATAGCTTTCCGAACTGGTCCTCGTTCCAGACAAAATATTGGCCGAGCGTAAGAATAAGGGCGTAAAAAAACCTGAAGCCGATGACCCAAACAGCCAGTTTTTTCAATCGCGAAGCGGAATCCTCGGGATTCTTCAAAACCCGAAGATAAAAAAACGCGGCAAGTAAAATCACCCCGGCGGAAAATACCTTAGGCAGATAAATCAGAAAGGGATTTAAAAAAGAGTTTGTGAAATCCATTTGCTGTCGGGCAGGGACTCGAACCCCGATACTGGGCTTCAAAGGCCCATGTCCTACCATTAGACGACCCGACAAATCACAATTTAATTTAATACAATTTCTTCCTTACGTAAATAAAATGCTCTACCTCCTTCCCCAATGAGGCCTGGCGGATCTATACGAACCGGAAGATGACGAGCGCCCGAAACGGGGGCGGCGACTTTGACCGAATAATGGTTCGCTGTCTCTTGCGACAGTAGCGATGCGGCGCGCCGGAGGAAGTTCCGGAAGTTTTGAAAGCGGGAGAACGGAACGGATAAGGCGTTCAATATCGCGGACATCCCCTCTTTGGTCGGGCGTCGCAAATGAAATAGCGTGTCCCATCACGCCGGCTCTTGCCGTCCGCCCGATGCGGTGGACATAATCTTCCGAACCCTGGGGTAAATCATAGTTCAAAACCAGCTCTATTCCCTTCACGTCTATGCCGCGCGCGGCGATGTCGGTCGCGACAAGGATTCTGTACTTGCCGTTCCGAAAACCATCAAGTGCTTCCTTTCTCTGATTTAACGAACGGTTGGAATGAATTTCGGCGGCGGAATGGCCGAGAGAGCGGATGCTAACTGCGATCTTTTTGGCGCCGTACTTCGTCCGGGAGAATACGAGCACCGAGCCGCGATATTCTCCTAGAATCTTTTCCAGAAGCCGGGGCTTATCGTGCTTCTCCACGAAGAAAAGTTCCTGAGTAACTTTTTCAACAGTCGTTCCGGATGGGGCGATTTCCACGCGCGTGGGCATCTTCATGTATTCCTTGGCAATCGCGAGAATATTCTGCGGCATCGTCGCCGAAAAAAGCATTGTCTGGCGCTCGCGCGGCAACACCTGCAATATCCGTTTTAATTGAGGAGCGAAGCCCATATCAAGCATGCGGTCGGCCTCATCTAAAACGAGCACGGCCACCGATTTCAAGGAAAGCGTTTTCTGTTCCAGATGATCAATGATGCGTCCCGGCGTTCCGATGATAATTTGCGGGTTTCTGCGGAGCGCCTGCACCTGCTTGCCCATGAATTCGCCGCCGATTATAACCGCCGTCCGCACACCGAGAGACGTTCCCACTTTTTGTAAAACTTCATTCACCTGCAAGGCCAACTCTCGCGTAGGCAGTACAACCAAGCCCTGCTTCCCACCCAAAGCCGCTTGGAGCATCGGTATGCCAAAGGCAAGCGTCTTCCCTGTTCCCGTCTGCGCGATGCCGACAAGGTCCTTACCCTCTATCGCCCCAGGGATGGATTTCTCCTGTATGGGCGTGGGGATTTTGAAATGAAGACGGTCAAGAACCTCCAAAATATTGGGGGCGATGCCGAGATTATAAAAACCGGAATGTTGTTCCATATATTAATACCATAGCACACATTTCCCGATAGGGTGTAAAAAAACTAATAAACAGCCAACAAAATAAATAAGGCTACTAATACGATTCTGTAATACCCGAAGGCGGCGAAAGAATGCCTGCGAATGTAATTCAGAAGAAATTTAATGCTTATAACGGCCATTATGAAAGAAACAATAAAACCGACGGATAAAATCCCGAACTGCGAAGCGGAGAAAGCGAAGGAACTTTTGAACAAATCCAGGCCGGTTGCCGCAAGCATTGTGGGTACGGCAAGGAGAAAAGAAAATTCCACGATCAATTCCCGCCGGATGCCCAAAAGCATTCCGCCAACTATGGTAGCGGCCGCGCGAGAGACGCCCGGAATCATCGCGATTGACTGAAAGAGCCCTATTATCGCCGCCTTCCCGTAACTAATATCTTTCATATTCGCCATTTCATTTCTTTCATGGAAAAACTTTTCAAAGACGATTAGGAGAATTCCACCCAGAGAAAGCGACCAAAGAATAACGGCTATGTCGCCCAGAAGGTAATTTTTCACGAGTTTGTAAAAAACCAGACCCAGAATTCCCGTGGGAATAAAAGCCGCGGCAATTTTCTTCAACAACTCCCAATCTAGAAATTTTTCCCAGTACAACGCGACAACAGCGAGTATGGCGCCGCTCTGAATAACGATTTCAAAGGTCTTCACGAAATCTGACTGGGTTATCTTCAGGATATCCGAGACGAGAATCATATGAGCGGTGGAAGAAATCGGCAGAAATTCCGTAAACCCCTCCACAACGCCCAAAATAACGGCGGCTAAGTAAGAAATCATGAATTATTTTCTTATTTATTCAGTAGAGCTCTGGTGCCGGGGCCAACGCTGCCAAGTTGAGTTAAACCGTTAGTCTTCTGGTATTTTTTGACCGCGGTTTCCGTCAAAGAGCCGAAATATCCGGTAATGGCGCCGGAATAGACGCCCTCGGACTTAAGTTTTTTCTGCAGTTCAGTAACGTCCGTGCCGCTTGAACCGAGCTTGAGCGGATTTAAGAATTGATAGGAGGAATTAGTTGAAACACTGGTAGGTTTTTGTAATTTATTAAGCTGGTCCTGAAGCGCCTGAAGTTGAGCCGTTAAATCCGAGGAAGACACCGATGTTGTTGGGGCAGTAACGCTCGCCGAACTGCCGCTCACCGTAAAGGGCGGTACGGCGAGAACATTGCTCAGGTTGCCGTAATAATCCGCCACCGCGATGGCGCAATTCCCGTGATAGCCATTCGCAAGCGTGTTGAAAGTTATCGTATTCGTGCCGGAAATCGCATTCGTGGTTTGGCTGGAACAATCCCCCGTGTATCTTATCGTCCCCGCAGCGTTGGAAACAAATGAATAGCTCGGAGTCGGACTGGTCTGCGAAGGCATCGTGGTTGCCGTGTATATTTTTATACTGCTGCTGTAAGTGGGCGCGCTGGCGTTAATTGTTTTCTGAACGTCGTAGCCGGATATCGGCGCGCTTACGACTCCGTACTGATTCGTAATAGTGACGCCCGATATCTGAAGCGGAGACGCCTGGCTTGTTTGGCCTGAAGCAACCGTGTAGAGAGCCGTGAAACTTGAACCGCCGTTGCTCGTATTCCACGAAAGAGGCACGCCGTTATAAGAACCGGCGACTCTCGCGTTCGGCTGGGTCGTAGACATGTATAAAGTAAAAAGAATTGAATCACCCGCGTTAAGCACTCCGGCAGAATTCGCGCTTGAAGTAATGTAACCGCCCATATTAACCGAGCCGCTTGAAACGCTTGAACCGTTTCCCGAAACGCTCATATTGAAAGTGTTGGCATTCCCATTTGTATCCGTGAGTGATATGGAAACCGGAATCGTGCCTATGGAATCGCCGTTCGCGACGGTATAGGAAACCGTGAACGGTCCCATCCCGCTGCCGCCGTTCACGTAAAGCGAGTGCCCTAGTATGGAAACAATCGGGTTGGCTACCTGTTCATTAGTATTGAAAGTAAGCAAGATTGAATTGCCGACCCCCCCGAAAACATTATTGATATTGTTAAAAGAATAGGAGTAAGAAGAAAGAATCGGCGGTTGGCCGTTGGCTATCCCGTAATTTGCCCCCGCGTAATAAGAATTGTCGCTCACGCTTCTCACGCCGGTTCCGATGGTTATCGTGCCGGTTCCACCCGGTGGAAAAGCGCTACCATCAAAAGTCAGTGTGATGGTATTAGTTCCCGCACCTAATGCAGAAATAAGATTCTTGCCGGCAAAGGCCCCAGCAAAGTTTCCATAATCACCTGGACCAGTCATAACGGATTCAGAAAAGATTATAGTAACAACATTAGGACCGGTTATTTTCGCGCTGGTAATATAAGGAACAGCCGCATGAACTGAGGCGACGGAAACGAATAATCCGAAAATTGCGGCAAAAACGACAACTATTTTTATATTCTTCATATCTTTATTATAACAAAGGCGTGCATTTACTGATATAATTGAATACGGATTATCCATTCAAATTGTTTAAATTAAGAAAAATCTTCAGATTCTTGAGAAAAACCAGGTTTCACTATATCCCAGTCATAGAAGTGCTGATTTTCCGCGATAGAATGCGGAATTATTATCTATGACATTCTCGCCCATATACCGGCCTCGCTGAGACGAACGGTAGTATAATGAATTTATGAAAAAGTATATTCCGTTTGTAATCTTTGCCATCGTCATATTCGGGATTGTATTTTTTGCTTATAAAAAAACTCCAGTTATGACTCCGAAGCCAGATTTAAACCACTATGTGAACAACGAGTATGGCTTTGAAATATATTATCCAAAAAATATCACGCTAACATCCAATTTCGGAACTTTCTATCATCTTCCCGCCTTATGGCGCTCCGGCGCGCTCACGGACGAAAACGGCAACTCCAACGGAAAACCAATTATAAGCATTCCCGCCTTCTACACCGAAAGCGATAATTCATATCCGCGCTACTTCTCGGCGCAATTGAGAATAGGCGCGAGCGCCGCTCCGAAGGATGTCGCGACTTGCCTGGAGAACGACCAGGGCTATGCCGAAGAACCAAAAAGCGATGAAACTATAAACGGGGTTAATTTTAAGAAATTTGAATTTGCGGATGCCGCAATGATGCAATATCTGAAGGTTATAAGCTATCGGACGATTCATAATGGAATGTGTTTTGCTCTGGAACAATTAAAGACCGGTTCAAACTATAGAGACGACCCGACGAGCACAAAAAATATTTCAGACGCGCAATTAAACGCCTACTTTGACAGCATTGGAGAAATTGTAAAAACCTTCCGTTTTATTAAGTAGTTATTTTATGTTCTCAAAGGATATGGGCGCGTTCTGTTCTCCGAAGACGCCCGGCGCCACCTGATACTTCGGGAAGTAAAAGGTAATCGTTTGGTCATTGAAGACGAAGTTGGAAAAGTTTTCCAAAGTCGGTTCCGTCCCCTGATTTATCATCTCTGTCGGAGTATGGCCTTCCGAGGCGGCATTCAGTTCTGAAATTAAATCAGAGCGGACGATATCGGAGATTTTATTCAAATAATCCGGCGTATTGAGAAACAAATCGGCGAGCGCGATTTCTTTATTATTTTTTAAATCGTAATTGAATGTCTTTAAGTTCTGGATTTCATTCGCTCCCCCGACATATTCCTCAAAGCGCGCGATGAAACTTATATAATTTCCACTCAACTGTTCCAGATCCCAATTCAGTATGAAATCAAACGGTTTATCGGGAAATTCCTGTTTTGGTTCGTCGGGCGGCAGCGTATCCTGCCTTGCCTGCCAATTTTCGGCGGAGGCGCTTTTGAAATCGGAAATGTTGCTTTCCGCAAAATCGGCGATGGATTTGTTGAACGAATCGGAAACGCCGTCAAATTGCGGGTATTCGGCGTCCACGGCATAAAGTTTGGTATTTTCTTTTACCGCAGCTACCGAAACTCTAAGTACGCCCTGTTCCTCTTTTTGAATCGATTGGCCGAAAAATTGGTATACTCCGAAGATTATAACGATAAGCCCCAGAGCGATTAAGATTCTTTTGTCCATATGTTTATTGTATATTATTTGACTTATATATAATATATGTGCTATTACAAGCTCAGTTAACTTGTCATTTAATAATTTTTACAAGGAGAAGAAAATGGAACACCGTATGATTTCTATTATCGTAGCGATGGCTGATAACCGAGTGATAGGGAACAAAGGAAAATTAATGTGGCACCTAAGGAGTGACCTGAAGCGTTTTGCCTCAATTACTAGGGGTCATACCATAATAATGGGCCGGAAAACGGCGGAAGGGTTAGGAATGGCTTTGCCTGGAAGATTAAATATCGCGATCAGTAGAAATAAGGAATTCTTTATCGCTGGATTTTTAACCGCTGACTCTTTGGAAAAGGCTTTTGAGATTGCAGATGGTAAAAGTGAAATTTTCATCATCGGCGGAGCGGAAATTTATTCTTTGGCTCTTCCCCGCACTCAAAAGATATATCTCACTAAAGTAGACGGTACCTTTCTTGGTGATACTTGTTTCCCGGAACTTAACCAGCAAGAATGGAGAGAATTGAAACCCCCAGAACGTTATCTACAAGATGAGAACAATGAATGCAGTTATTCCTTCTCAATTCTTGAAAGAATCGAGTCTAAACCTTAAACTAAAGGAAAAGTATGGAAAAATCATCTAATAAACGTAAAAAAATGGTGGTTAACGACAAATTTGCCAGAAGCGAAGAATATCGAAAGGTTATTACCGCTATAAAATCGGAAAACAAATGTCCTTTTTGCCCTGAAAATTTCAAATATCATAAAAAACCGATATTGAAAAAATCAGGTGAGTGGATTCTCACGGAAAATAGTTTTTCGTACAAGGACGCCCGTTTCCGATTTCTGATTATAGGTCTGAAACACAAGGAAAATTTCTCGGAACTAACAATGAACGACCTTAGGTCAGTTAGATATCTAACAAACTGGGTAATAAGGAAATTCAAAATAAGAGGCGGAGCTATCGCAGTCAGATTCGGCGATTCGAACCTTACCGGCTCCACAGTGTGCCATCTTCACTTCCATCTCATTTCTCCGAAAAAGAAAAGAAACGGTGCGGTAAAAACCGTGAATTTTCCAATCGGATAGCTTAAAAAATAAAAAACGGTCTGCTGGTTCTACCAACAGGCCGTCGTTTTTTTATAAAATCCTGCGTATTACACGCCTACCTCCGCACGAATGTAAGGATGAGGATTATATCCTTCTAATTTGAAATCATCAAAATTAAATCCAAAGATATCATTCACTGATGGATTTAAAAAGATGTGAGGCAAGGGTCGGCAATCACGGGAAAGCTGCAATTTTACCTGATCAATATGATCCAGATATATATGAGTATCAAGCAAAACATGAATGAACTCTCCCGGTTTTAAACCAGTGACTTGAGCCAACATTAGAAGGAGAAGCGAGTAAGAAGCGATATTGAACGGAACCCCAATGAAAACATCTGCGCTTCTTTGGATAAGACACAGCGAAAGTTCTCCTTCTGCCACGAAGCATTTAAATATGCCGTGACATGGAGCTACCGGGACATTTAAGTCCTCAGGATTCCAAGATGTTACCATGTGCCGGCGAGAATCGGGATTTTCCTTCAAATCACGAACCAGTTCCGCGATTTGGTTTATTTCACCACCATCCCTTTTTCCCCAATGAATCCACTGTGCGGGGTAAATTCTTCCAACATCCCCTTCTTTAAGACCGTACTTTTCACATACTTCTTTGGTGGCCCATGGATCCCAGATAGGAATTTTATTTTCCTTCAAAAAATCAATGCGGGTATCTCCTCTTAAAAACCACAATAATTCTCCCACCACATAACGGAGATTAATCTTTTTTGTGGTGATCAGAGGGAATTCTTTGGCTGGCCAAAAATGCATTGCATAAAAGAATACGGCTAGATTTCCTACGCCTTGAGGATCTTTCTTTTGTTTCCCGTTTACAAGGACATGTTCCATCAAATCAAGATATTGCTTCATAACAGTCTCCTTATTATCGTGAAGTTAAACAGCTAATTACATTTAATCATAAAAACAATCATTAGTCAAATAAGAATAGTTAAGGCTCTCCGTGATTATTACAGAGAGCCTTAATAGAATGCAGACAATCACTATTTTACGAGAATTATCTGAACCTTGTCATCTTTCAGATTTTTTTCCCCATCCAAAGAAGCGTGTCCGGAACCGAAGAAACATCTTGAAAATCCGGCGCGAGCGACAAGTTTAGCGCATGCAGGACAAGGAAAAACAGAAACATAAATATCCGCTCCTTCTGTTTTTATTCCCCTTTTGGCTGCAATTGCAATAATGTCTCTCTCAGCGTGAATGGAGCCGCAAAATTCGCTCATCTTTCCGGCTTCAATGAAATCCCGTGGGTCACCATTTATGTAAGGAGTATGTTCCGAAGGTAAGTGCTGATTATGGGACAAAACGATGATTTCGTTATTTTTCACAATTGCAGCTCCGACATGCCGCCACCAATCAGAACTTTTATCGGCTTCATTATTGACCTTCTTCATCACTTCCCTATCAAATTGGCTACTAGATTCCAGGTCATAAGAAACTGGTTTGGTGGAGAAAACATTCCCCTCATCCCATCTTAAGAAAACCGGAAGGAAAGTAACATCATTTTTTGGGAAGTATTTTATTATCAGATTCCGCGAAATACTTTCATCGGCAGTTATGATTCTATCCTGCCCAGAAATCAAACCCAATGAACTTTTATTAAGAATTTTAACTTCCTTAAATAAATTCATTGACTCTATTAATTTCACGGATAAATCGGGATTAATCGCGCGGATTTCCTTGTGGATGAATTTGAATTCATCAATGAAATTCTCCCCAATCACAAAAAGAGCGTCTACTTTATCGGCATAATCCGAAAAAATCTGGACGTATCCTTTGTGCAATACGGGAACGTATAAAACCATTAATGTTTTCATTTTCCGTTTTCCTTCCTTATTTTATCCAAATGTTTCAAGTGTTTCTTCACCGTATTTTGGATAAAATTCGAGGTTGAGGTTTTTTCAGCTTGCCGCGGGAGTATCACAACTTTTTTACAATATTTCCTTATGTTTGCAATTTGTTCGCGCGGATAACTGCCTTTTACTGCGACAAAAACGTCAGGTCTTATGACTTTTATCAATTTATATTGCCACTGGCCGTTTTTATTGATGTCGTCAACCAAAGTCACGAAATCAACTGCCGATTGATAAGTTAACATCTCGCATCGTTCGCCTTGAGGAACTACCGGGCGCAGATCCCCTTTATATGACTTAATACCCCGATCGCTGTCCACCCCGACCACCAAAACATCGCCAAAACTTTTGGCTTTAATTAGATATCTAAGATGGCCTATATGGAGCAAATCCCAAGAACCAATCGTTGCAACAACAACGCGGTTGACCGCTTGCAGACCGCTTACAGCTAACGCCAATTTTTTGTAGTCATGGACTATCTTTGGCATCTTATGTTCATTAATACCATTACGCGAGGTTTTCATTATCCCTCTCCTTAATAAATATGATAGTTAATTTTAAATTATCTAGCTTAAATTTAAACAAAAACGGCTATCTATGTCAAGATTAGCCGTTCTTCTCATCCCTCTTCGCTCTTTTTCTATCATTCTCCGTAAGGAGCTTTTTTCTGATTCTCACGCTCTTCGGCGTGATTTCCACCAGCTCGTCGTCATTGATGTAATTTAAGGCATCCTCAAGGGAAAGCGTGAGAGGCACGGCCAGCTGGTCCTGAAGACCTTCATTTTTGGCGCGGAAATTGGTGAGTTGGCGGGTGCGACAGACATGCACGCCGATATCGCCTTCTTTGGCATTCGCTCCCACCACCATCCCCGCGTAAACCGGCACGCCGGCGCTCAAAAATAAAACTCCCCGTTCCTGCGCGGTCACCAAACCGTAATTGTTCGTTTCGCCGCTCTCGGTCGCGATAATTGAACCGTGCGGATCGTCGCGCAGTTCTCCCCTGTATTCTTCATAACCCAGGAATATGCTATTCATGGTTCCCATCCCTTTCGTGCTCGTAAGAAATCTGTTTCGGATGCCGATTAGGCCGCGGGTCGGAATCGCAAAGTCCATGAAATTCGTGCCGCCGTCCACGCGCATGTCTTTCATCACGCCCAATCGCTGACCCAAAAGTTCAATCACCGTGCCGGAAAAACTCTCGGGCACCTCTATAGAAACCAATTCAAACGGCTCCATTTTTTACCGTTTTCCTCTTTGAAAATAACCTGTGGTTTTGACACTTCCAATTCGTATCCTTCCCGGCGCATTTTCTCAATTAAAATAGAAAGATGGAGTTCGCCGCGGCCCGAAACTTCCCACTTATCGGGACTTAATTGTTTTACCGAAAGCGCGACGTCGGTTTCCAGCTCGTGTTCAAGACGCTCTTTAATATTTCTTGAGGTGGTATACTCCCCTTCCTTGCCGGAAAAGGGCGAGGTATTCACACTGAAGGTCATTTTAATCGTCGGTTCATCAATATGAATGATCGGAAGAGCAACGGGGTTTTCCGGAGCGGCAATCGTCTCGCCAATGGAAATATCGGAGATGCCGGCCACGCCCGCAATGTCACCAGCAAATGCTTCGTCCACATCCACGCGGGTGAGTCCCTCAAAAAGCACCAGCGAACTTATCTGACCATTCTTTATTTCGCCTGCGCGGTTAATATGAGCCACTTGCATACCTTTTTTAATAACACCGGAATAAATCCGCCCGATGGCAATCTTGCCTTTGTAATTATCGTAGGCGAGATTTACGGTAAGCATTTGGAGAGGCGCGTTGACATCAGCAACCGCCGCCGGGATGTAGGAAATAATTTTTTCAAAAAGCGGCTCAACATTCTTCATTTCATCCAAATTCGGATTCAAACCCGCCTTCCCTTGCACCGCCGAGGCATAGATCACCGGAAATTCAATCTGGGTTTCGCTCGCGCCAAGCTCTATGAACAAATCGTAAGTCGCGCTCAAAACCCACGCCGGCCGGGCGTTTGGTTTGTCTATTTTATTTATGACCACAATCACCTTATGGCCCGCCTGAATGGCTTTGCGCAGGACAAACTTCGTCTGCGGCATCGGACCCTCCTTCGCGTCCACCAGAAGCAAAACGCCGTCCACCATCCGCATAATCCGCTCCACTTCCCCGCCGAAATCGGCGTGGCCGGGCGTATCCACGATGTTTATTTTATGATCCTTGTATTTTATTGAAGCGTTTTTGGAAAAAATCGTGATGCCGCGCTCACGCTCCAATTCATTGGAATCCATTATGAGTTCCTGGTTCGCATCGCTCTTCAGTTTAAAATTCTCCGATTGCTTCAAAAGCGAATCAACCAAAGTAGTTTTACCGTGGTCGACATGGGCAATGATAGCTATGTTTCTTATCTCCATAAAAATTGCTTACCTACTAGAGGCAAGCAGACTTTAATTTAAACTAAAAAGTGTTATATGTCAAAAAAAACAACGCCATTTTGAGTTAAACCCAAAATGGCGTTTGATATAATTACTGCCTTATTAACGGCAGGTATTTTTGAGCAACGGCGCGAGAAAAATCTATAAAACAAATGATATTAACAATAGGAACCCCAGTCATTAAAAAGAAGCTGAAATAATTCCCAGCAATCACTTTTATAATTTTCTCTTTCGCCATAGCTGTCGAAAACAGGTATTTTTTCATAAAATCTCCAATGTAATTCAGTAATATTAACTTGTTTTAGTTCTGATTTAATACTAAATCTTTTTCAGAATCTTTTCAACCTCTTTCGCGTTTTCCACCCTCATAAGTTTTATTCTTAACTCCTTCGCGCCCGGGAAACCATTCACGTAGGCCTTGTAATGTTTTTTCATCACGTCAAAATTCTTATGTCCGGTGAACATCTTTTCAAAAAGGCGCGTGTGTTCCAGTAAAACTTTTAGTTTTTCTTTTTGGCCGACTTTTTTGTTTTGCCTATCATGATTAAAGAACCACGGATTTCCGAATATTCCCCGGCCTATCATTACGCCGTCTAAATCATATTGAGCCGCTTTAGTTTCGGCATCTGCGAGATTTTTAACGTCTCCATTACCCAATATAACGGTCTTTTGTATGAGACCGGCCTCCATTTTATTCCTGATTTCCACGGCCTCGGCAATTGCTTCCCAATCGGCAGGGACAAGCGACATTTCTTTCGCCGTCCGGCCGTGAACAATAATTGCCGCTAATTCCGATTCTAAAAGTACCGGCAGCCATTTTTTCAGGACGTTTTTCTTGAAGCCCAGGCGGGTCTTCACGGAAACCGGAAGCGAGCCCGCGCCGTGTTTGGTTTCCGAAATGATTTCTTTCGCCAGTTCGGGGTTTTCAATCAGCGCCGCGCCCGCTCCCTGTTTTAGAACCGCTTTATCGGGACAACCCATATTTATGTCTATTCCGTCAAAACCCAATTCTTGCGCAAGCAGGGCCGCTTTATAAAAATTTTCCGGCTTCGCGCCGAAGAATTGGACGACAATCGGTCGCTCGGATTCATCGAATTTCAAATCAATGAGAAGTTTTTCCCGGCCGGCCGAAGCCAAGCCGTCCGCCGAAACGAACTCGGTATACATAACGTCAGGCCCGCCGTATTTCGCGATAATAAAACGAAAAGCGGCATCCGTGACATCTGCCATCGGCGCCAGAGCCATTATTGGTTTATTTAATTTACCCCAGAATCCAGAAGTCATTTTTTATTAAATAATATAAAGCGAAACCCAACATTTCGTGAAGGCTAAGACTTGGGCGTCGCCCCGGAGACAGCCTGAACGAAAAGTTGGGTTGAGCAAGTTAAACGTTCAGATATCTGCGGGTGGCGATGATACTGGAAACAATTCCCAGAGCCACTCCGAAAATCAATTGATAAAACATGAGCGACAAGAAATTAGTATTGAAATAATTTTGGATATTCACCTCGGGTATGAAACTGTTCACGTGAGGCGAAACAAAGCCGATAAAAGGTATGAAAATCAGAAAGCTGATAATAGCCGAGACGATGCCGTAGATCAGACCCTCCACCATAAATGGTCCGCGGATAAAACCGTTTGAAGCGCCCACTAGCCGCATAATGCCGATTTGGTCGCTCGCCGAGAAAATCGCGAGGCGTATGGTATTGAAAGTCACGACGACGGCGAGAAAAGCCAAAAAGATAGTCAGGGCAAAACCGCCGCGGCCGAGATTGTCCACAAGCGCCGTCAGCCGGTCAATCACAACCTGATTCTGAGCGTAGGTTATTTTCTGGATAATATCCTGAAGATCCGGCTTTTCAAGATACGAGGCGATGGTGTCGTAATGATGCAAGTCCTTCGCTTTGATGTTCAATGAGGCCAAAAGCGGATTCGTATCCAGCTCATTGAGGGTTTGAGTAATGGTTTCTTCGCCCGCGTGGCGATTTTTGAAATCGGCAAGCGCCTGCTCTTGGGAAACGTATTCCACGAAACTCACCTCATTCAAACCCTCAAGGGAATGTTTCAAACCCAGAACAGCATCTTCTGAAACGTTGCTTTTGAAATAAACGCTTATGTCCACCTTTCCTTCTATGGATTGAATCGCGCCCTTGCTCACTACGTTAAAGATTATGAGACCCTCAAAAACAAGAAGCGCGAGAATCATAATGGCAATAGTAGAAACGGAAAGCCAACTGTTGCGGAAAAAGTTCTGCCAGCCGTATTTAAAAATTCTGAATAACGTGACCATTTTTTTATTTTAATCTATTAAGAATCTCCCGTGCGCCTCGTCTTTCAAAACCTGCCCGCCTTCCAGCGTGATGACGCGCTCGCCAAGGGTATTTACGATCTCCTTATCGTGGGTCGCGAGAATGACCGTGCTTCCCAATTCGTTGATTTTCTTCAAAAGCTTGATAACTTCCCAGGTATTGAAGGGGTCAAGATTCCCCGTCGGCTCGTCGGCTATAAGAACATCCGGCTGATTTATCATCGCCCGCGCGATGGCCACTCTTTGTTTCTCGCCGCCGGAAAGCTCGGCCGGAAAATTATTCGCCTTATCTTTTAATCCTACCATGTCCAAAACTTGCGGGACGAGCTCATTGATTTCCCGCTCCAGACGGCCCTCCACTTCAAGGGCAAAAGCGACATTTTCAAAAGCGGTTTTCTTGGCCAGAAGCCGAAAATCCTGGAAGATCACGCCGATATGACGGCGGAATTCCGGCAACTCTGACGGCTTCAGTTTATTGACCTCGTAGGTGCCGAAAAAAATCTGGCCCTTAGTTGGCTTTTCTTCGCCGATTAAGAGCTTAACGACAGTGGACTTGCCCGCGCCGGAACGACCGACGAGCGAAACAAATTCATTGGGTTGGATTTTAAAATTTACTTTATCAAGCGCCACTACGTTGCGGTTGTAATTTTTTGAAATGTTTTGGAATGTAATCATGCCGCTGTTTATTTTACCAGAATATCCAGGTTGCCGTCTAACACCTCTTCAACCTTGCTGATTTTTTCCCCCGTTCTATGATCTTTCACCTGTTTATAAGGATGAAGCACGTAGGAGCGGATTTCATGCCCCCATTCCGGCGCGACGCGCGTCCTCAGATTGGATATTTCTTTTTCGTGCTTTTCTTCCATCAATTTCAAGAGCTTGGCTTTTAATAAATTCTCGGCGCGAACGCGATTTAGCGCTTGTGAACGCTCCACACGCGAAGACGCGACGAGGCCGGTCGGTAAGTGCGTGACGCGCGCCGCTGTTTCCACCTTGTTCACGTTCTGCCCGCCCGGGCCGCCGGCGCGCGAAAAATCCACCTTCAAGTCCTTTTCAGGAATATTAATATGCGCTGCCTCCACCGCCGGCAATTCCGGCAAGGCCTCTACGAGCGCGAAAGAAGTGTGGCGCAGTTTTTTCGCGTCAAAAGGCGATATGCGTACCAGACGATGCACGCCGGACTCGCCTTTTAAACGTTCATAAATCCCCGCGCCTTTTATCTCAAGCGTGTTATCATCTACGAATTGTTTTTTGAAATTATTCCTGTCGGCAAAACGGCCATACATCCTAAGGAGCATCTGGGACCAGTCCTTCGCGTCATCCCCTCCCGCGCCCGCCGAAACGGAAATTATAACTACGTTAGAATTCATCTGGAGCCACCTCCGAGACTTGAACTCGGGACCCCATCTTTACGAAAGATGTGCTCTACCAGCTGAGCTAAGGTGGCAACGGAATATTCACTTAAGGTAATAAAAATACGCGATTTTGTAAAACCGCTCCCTTTCGGGAGCGGTTCTTGGTAAGCCATAAGCCGGATTCTGTATTAAACGATAATTTATCTAGGTCCTCGATTACTCTTGGACTCAAGCGGTTCTTCCCTCGATTGCTCTCGGGACACGACCTTGCACTCGGGTAAGGATTTAGCCGTTTCATTTCCGTTTTCTTATCTCTATCACGGAACTAGACCTACTAGCTTGAGATTGGGTCTTCCATCGGCTTTCGCCTCAGGACGTTTCTGCTCGCACCTCTATGTTCACGCACGACGGGCGTTACCCGCTACCTTTCTGCTTTAAATTTCTTCAAAGCGAGTGTCCGGACTTTCCTCTCTTTTATTTGATTAAAAGAGCTATCGCTTGGCTTACCTATTATTTTATACACCAAATGCTGGAAAATTTCAATACCGACTGCTAGCATTAAAAAATGGGTAAAAATGAAGTTATAAGAGAAATACTCAAGGAAATTAGAAATCAAAAATCAGAAATTGAAGCAGGTTTAATTTCCACAAGACAGGCGGCCAAAGAAGCGCCAGGCGCGATGGAATCGCACAGCGACACCACCAAATCGCAGATGCACACTCTCGCTACTAATATGGAGAAAATTCTGAAAGAAAAAGAATTAATTGAAAAGTTCCTAGAAAATCTTATGAACGCAAAACCAGAAGAAAATTATTCAATAAAACTCGGGGCACTTACGGAAACAGAAGACCAAAAGCATCAAAAAACTTTTTATCTTATCGTCCCAGAGGGCGGCGCCGGCGTTATTATACAAAAAGAAAACACCAAAGTGGTTTCTATTTCTCCCGAAACCCCGCTCGGTTCGGAATTAATAAATAAAAAATCCGGAGATACCGCAATCCTCCGGAATAAAAATGGAGAAAAAATAATTAAAATACTAAACATCTTCTAAAACGATACGCCCTTGTTCATGGGTGCTATAATTAATTATAGCACCTGTTTCTTTTTTATCTTTGTACCATGCCAAGTTAAATAAACTTTCGGCAGAAACTTTTCCGGTGAATCTCGGATAAGCCGTGGCGTTTCAGTGACTTCATGTGTCGTGCCGTTCCGTAGCCCTTATGTTTTGGAAAATCGTAATGCGGATATTCTTCGTGGCGACGCGCCATCAATTTATCCCGATGAACCTTTGCCACGATGGACGCAAGCATGATGGCGGTGATTTTTTCATCCCCTCTTATAATTGTTTGTGTGTTCAATCTCTCTCCCGCTTTTTGATTTAAATATAATCCGCCGTCCAAAAAAATCTTCGGTTGATTAGATAGAAATGAGTTCTTTTTTATAAGCTTTCTGAACGCCCGCGTTGCCGCAAGATTGGCCGCCCGTGAAATATTAATTTTATCAATCATCCGCGCCGGCACGCTCGCCACCGCGAAATAAACATCTTCTCTTTTTTTGAGATATGAAACCCAACGTTCCCTTTCTTTGGGAGTCAGTTTTTTAGAATCCCTAAGATGTAGTTTCCGGCCGTTAAAAACCGGGGCACTGAACCTTACCCCCGAATTCAAAGCCAGCACCCCCACCGAAACAGGACCGGCTAGGGCGCCCCTGCCTACCTCGTCTATGCCGATAGAGTATCTTGAAACCATTTATCCCTCATCATAGTCCAAATCAGCTAAGTTAAAAAAGGGTTAAGTAACCCTTTTTAGCTTGCTTGCTCGGAAATATGAAAGCTTCGCTCTCATATTTCACTCGCTGTGCTACGCTAATAAAACAAAAAGCTAATAAAAGCAATTGTTTTTGAATTCGGACTCTCTATAATGAATGGGTATTCGGGATGAACGCACTCCATCCTCCGAGAAATCGGGAAAAGATGTGACGGCGCCCACTCCCAAAATTTTCACCATGAAATTCGTCCACTTACACGTACACTCTCATTATTCTTTGCTGGATGGATTAGCGAAAATCGACCAACTTATCGGCAAGGCAAAGGAATTTGGGATGGACGCAATCGCGCTTACGGACCACGGCAACCTTTACGGCGCCGTGGAGTTTTATAAGAAGGCTAAGAAGGCCGGAATCAAACCTATTATCGGCGTTGAAACATACATCGCGCCCTACGGCCACCTGAACAAGCGACCGAAGATGGACGAGAAAAGATTCCATCTGATTCTGCTCGCGAAAAACGAGACCGGTTGGAGAAATTTAATCAAACTCGTCACTATTGGGAACCTTGAGGGATTTTATTATAAGCCGCGCATAGACAAAGAGCTTTTGGAAAAATATCATGAGGGATTGATCTGCCTTTCGGGCTGTTACTCCGGTGAAATCGCGAAACTTGTTTCGGCGAAAAACTTTGAAGAAGCTGAGAATGCCGCCGCCTGGTACAAGAATCTTTTCGGCGAGGATTTTTATCTTGAGCTTCAGCCGCACGCGCCGGAACTTCATGAACCCATTCTGAAAATTTCCCGGAAACTGAACATTCAGGTTGTCGCGACGCAGGATATCCACTACGCGAGCAAAGACGACCGCACCGCCCATGAGATTCTTCTCGCCGTTCAGACGAACAGCAAACTAGATGACGAAGACCGCCTGAGTTTGAAAAAATTTGATTTGTCAGTCATATCACCGGAAGAAATGGCGGAGATCTTTAAAAACATTCCGGAAGCAATTTCAAACTCGGTGAAAATCGCCGATAAGTGCGATTGGGAACTGGAGCTCGGTAAAACGCGCATTCCTAAATTCCCCGTTCCGAACGAAAAAACGTCTTTTGAATATCTGGAATCGCTGATAAACGAGAAGGTTCATAGCCGTTATCCGGAAATCAATCAAATCGTGAAAGCTCGGATAGAAATGGAAATGGGGGTGATAAAAAAGACGGGCTTTGCCGATTATTTCTTGATTGTTCAGGACTTCGTGAACTGGGCCAGAGATCACGGTATAGTCGTGGGCCCCGGCCGCGGCTCGGCTGCCGGCAGCATCATTGCCTATATTCTAGGCATTACGAATATTGACCCGTTGAAATACGATCTCCTTTTTGAAAGGTTTCTTAACCCCGACCGCATCCAGGCGCCCGATATTGACATGGACTTCACTGACACGCGCCGGGACGAGGTTCTGGCCTACGTGCGCGACAAATATGGGGCAGATAGAGTGGCCCAAATCATCACTTTTGGAACGATGATGGCCAAGGCCGCCATTCGGGATGCGGGGCGCGCGCTTGGTCTCCCCTACGCCTTCTGCGATCAGATTGCCAAGCTCATCCCCATGAACCCGAACGCTCCCGCCAAGGACTTGAAAACGGCCCTGGAAACCGTTCCCGAATTAAAAAACCTGTATAAAAAGAATGCCGACGCGAAGAAAATCCTGGACGCGGCGCTGAAACTTGAGGGCACCGCCCGGCACGCCTCCATCCACGCCTGCGGCGTCGTGATATCCGATGAACCGCTCACGAACCTGATACCGCTCCAGAAAGCGCCGGGGGGCGAAGACACTATTCTCACGCAATTTGATTTTCACTGCGTTGAAGATATGGGACTTCTGAAGATGGATTTCTTGGGACTAAAAAATCTGACCATTATTGAAAAGACGCTCCGGCTCGTGAAAGAAATCCATAATGCAGACATTGATATTGATAAAATCCCATTGGATGACGCGAAAACTTTCAAAGTTTTCCAGACCGCCGACACGACCGGGATTTTTCAACTAGAATCATCCGGCATGCGCCGCTATCTAAAGGACTTGAAACCGACTTCGCTTGAAGACATTATCGTGATGATCTCGCTTTACCGGCCGGGACCGATGGAACTTATTCCGCAATATATCAACCGAAAATTTGGCCGCGAGAAAGTCACCTACCTTCATCCGAAGCTCGCTCCAATTCTTTCCCAGACATACGGCGTGGGCATCTATCAGGAGCAGATGATGAGAATCGCGCGCGACCTTGCGGGCTTCACGCTCGCCGAGGCCGACACGCTTCGTAAAGCCATCGGCAAAAAAATAAAATCCCTTCTGGATGAACAGCAGGAAAAATCAATAAACGGAATGATTAAAAACGGGATTGATAAACGCACCGCTATTGCCATATGGGATCTCTTCCCGCCCTTCGCGCGCTATGGCTTTAATAGAAGCCACGCCGCCTGCTACGCGATGATAAGTTACGAGACGGCTTATCTTAAGGCGCACTATCCCGTAGAATTCATGGCGAGTTTGCTGAACGTTTCCGGCACGGAAATTGAAAGAATCAACTTTCTCGTCAATGAGACAAAACATTTGGGGATAAAAGTATTGCCGCCGGATATCAACCTGAGCTTTCAGGATTTCACGCCGGACGGCCCCAACATTCGCTTCGGCCTCGCGGCCGTCAAAAACGTGGGCGCGAATATCGTAAGCGTGATTATCGGCGAGCGCGCGCGGGGCGGACCATTTTCCGACTTGAGTAATTTCCTCATTCGCGTCCAACACCGCGACCTGAACAAGAAATCCCTGGAAAGCCTGATAAAAGCCGGTGCGTTTGACTCCTTTGGGACGGAGCGCAACCAACTTCTCGGAAATATTGAGGATTTGGTTAAGTTTAACCAGGCGGCCCGAAAGAGTTCGGTAGCCAATCAGGATTCCCTCTTTGGCTCCGACGCTTCATTTGCCTCATTGAGATTAAAACCCTTCCAGTCGGCGGATAAAAAAGTTCAATTGGGATGGGAAAAGGAGCTTTTAGGACTTTATCTTACTGACCATCCGCTGAATGCTCACAAGGAAACTATAAATACGAGGGCTAAAACGATTAATTTCGCGCTTAATCTCCCGAAAAACGGCGAGCGTTCTTTAAAATTCCGCTTGGCGGGCGTCGTAAGCGGAATCCAAAAGATAATCACGAAGCGGGGCGACCCAATGCTTTTCGTGACGCTGGAAGACATGAACGATAATATGGAGCTTCTGGTCTTCAACGATTTGCTCAAAAAACAGCCGGATGTCTGGCAAGAAAACCAAGCCGTGCTCGTGGACGGCTTCCTTTCATGGAAAAACGGAGACACGAAGTTTATTTGCGACGAGGTTCGGGTTTTGTAGATATTTTAGCGAGCTCCGACACATGAAAAAGTGTGCGCTCCGGGCCGCTAGGCCAAGTCTTACCCACTTTTTCCATCGTGCCGGACCTCGCGTAGTAAAATATCTATTTGGTTGTTTTATTGGAATTTTAAAAATAAAAAAGCCAGCGATGTTTGCTGGCTTTTTGAATAAATAAATCTAAAACTTATTACTTCGTGTTCTGCTGACCTTTCACGGAAAGATCAATCCCCACATCCCGTGCAGCCTTTGCAGTCAAAAGATTGATTAGATCAGGCACGGAGTTATGGGATACCGCACCACTACCACCTCCCATTACCACCGTCGGGACTAATGGGCCTTGGTGATCTTTAATAGCATCCGCATATCTGAAGCTGATCTCTTTTACAACTTCAAGCTTTTGCTGTAGAGCACCATCAGCTGCCATTACTTGACGCTTATATCCAGCATCACCTTCAGCCCTCTTGAGTTGCGCAATTTTGTATTGCTCTGCCGATTGCGCATCCAATCGAGACACTTCCAGTTTCTGCTGTGCTTCGGTAATAACTCGCGCCTTGATAACTTCCTGATCCCATTTTGCTTTTGCGGCATCCGCTTCGCCTTCCTTCGTTACCGTGAGGAAACGCTGTTCAGCTTTTTTAGCACCCGCAATAGCCGTCTGCACGTCCATCGCAATTTGTTGCTGCTGTTTGATCTGCGTTTCAACCGCTTCGTCATAAGGAAGTTTTTCTATTGAAAAGTTGAATGCTTTGATACCAAAACCGGCAAGTATTGCTTCTTCCTGTCGTTCCGCTATCCCGTTTTTCATTGCAATTTCAACGACAGTAACTGTTTTGTCCACACCGGACATCGCATCCTTTACTTTTGTTTCCTTCTGGTATGTTCTATACACACCGCTCTGAATCTGGTCTTCAACATAAAAGATGAGGAAGTTGCGCTTTTCTGCATACGATTCCTTTGAACTCATCAACGGACCAGTCATATATACCGATTTATTGGTAATGGTCTTGATCAGTTGATTCTCAATGGCCTCTGGACTGCCAAAACGCACATGTAAAGCCGTGAGATGTTCAACGTCTAGCGGCATCTCATACTGCATGGAACCGAACATAGTGCCATGACCACCGTCATTAAAACGAACCGGTATCTCAAAGTTATAAATGGAACGTTTGGGATATATAGTTACTTTCCCAAACCATTGCCACTGTATACCACCAGAGGTATACCAACTGAGAACGCCGGATACTGGATTTTGAACCACCATAATGTGGTCCACATCGACGTTTTCAAATATTTCACAGCTTCCAATCAAAAGCAAAAGAGCAATCGCAACCGCGATACCTATTTTAACCCCAGGAATTCCGTTGTTCATCGAAGTAACCTTTCTTTGATTAGTGATGGAAATTTGATTAATTGGTGTTTCTGGAAAATCTTTGACTTCTGATTTATTTTTTCGAGCGTGTTGTTTTTTTAGTCTCACGTTCGATTTTTTCCGCTTCGGTTTCCGCTGCGACGATTTGGGATTTGATTTCACTTATTTCCACCTCCTCCTTTGCGTCTTTCAGTTCTTCCTGAAGTCTGTTCCGTTTTTTCCTAAAAGAAGGAAAAACCGGTATGCCCATAAACCATGGGATCAATAGTTCGGTGATAAAACCGAACAAAAGCACTCCCACTACTGCTAATTCCAATGCGCGGAGCAACATATGACTCACCTCCTTGAAGTTGTCTATGAAACATCAGTTATTTAGATTTACAAAAAACTGCCATAATTATAACTATATTTAAAATAAAGTCAAGTTTAATAAAGTAGAGGTATTGTCAAGTCAAAAGAGCTGTTGTTTTCAACAAAAACGGGGTTTATAATCAAACCGTTATGCAAAAAGTCCAAAATTTAGATCATATCCGCCATTCGCTTTCCCATATATTGGCGGCCGCGGTTTTGAAGAAGTTCCCTAAGGCGAAGCTCGCGATAGGGCCGGTAATTGAGAACGGCTTCTATTATGACTTCAAGCTCCCCCGCCCGATTACGGAGGAGGATTTGAAGGAATTTGAAAAAACGATGCGGGAGCTCATTAAACAAAATCTCTCTTTCTCCGGCAAAAAACTCACACCCGTAGAAGCTAAGAAAATTTTCAAGGAACAGCCGTTCAAACTGGAACTGATTAAAGACTTTACTCATCCTCCGAAGGGCGTTAAAAAACAGCCTCTCACGATATATAAGACCGGCGAGGTATTTTTGGATTTATGCCGCGGCGGCCACGTGAAAAATACTAAAGAAATTCCCCTAGACGGGTTTAAGCTGGATAAGCTTGCCGGCGCCTACTGGAAAGGCAGCGAGAAAAATCCAATGCTCACGCGCATTTACGGCTTGGCTTTCAATTCCAGAAAAGAACTGGATGAATATATCGC
>JBEKSI010000004.1:0-24687 GCA_049997835.1 Minisyncoccia bacterium
GTTCTTCCGTGCTGCCGGCGGATTTTTTACCTATCGCCGTCGGTCTGATGGCTTCATGCGCCTCCTGCGCGCTCTTACTTTTCGTTATAAAGACCCGCGGCGCAACGTATTCCTTCCCGAATCTCTTTTCAATTTCCGCGTAAATTGAAGGCAACATTTCCTTGCTCATATTCACGCTGTCGGTTCTCATATAAGTTATCAAGCCCTGCTCGTAAAGTTTTTGAGCGATGGACATCGTGCGGGGAGGAGAAAATCCCAACCGCGAGCTGGCCGTCTGCTGAAGCGTGGAGGTGATAAAGGGCGGGCGGGGAGAACGTTTTATTTCACCCTGTTTAACTTCATTAATAACCCACCTTCCTTCGCGGGCAGCTTTGATAATTTCTTCCGATTTCTTTTCGTTTTTCGGTTGTTCCTCGCAGACCAGAGTCAGACCCCCTTTTTTTTCGGTCAGGAAATCGGCTGAGATTACCCAGAATTTTTCCGGAATGAAGGTGCCAATCTCCCGCTCCCGCTCCATGAGAATGCGGAGCGCGGGGGATTGCACCCGGCCGGCCGAAAGGCCGTAACGCACTTTTTTCCAGATAAGCCCGCTTAAGTCATAGCCAAAAAGCCGGTCTAAAACCCGCCGGGCTTCCTGGGCTTTCAAAAGATTCATGTCAATTTCGCGCGGATGGGTCATCGCGTCCTTTACGGCATTCTCGGTAATTTCGTGAAAAACCACCCGCTTCGGATTTTTGATGTCGCAGGCGTTTTCTATGTGCCAAGCGATGGCCTCGCCTTCGCGATCAGGGTCGGTTGCAAGATATACTTCATCGGCTTTCTTGGCGAGTTTTTTCAGTTCTTCCACCACGGGTTCTTTCCCTTTCACCACTTCGTATCGGGGGATGAAGCCGCCGGGTATATCAATGGCCTGCTTATTGCTCTTGGGCAGGTCGCGGATGTGGCCCACGCTCGCCCGGATCTCAAAGTTCTTGTCCAGATATTTTGAAATCGTCTTGGCTTTAGTGGGGCTTTCAACAATGACTAATTTCATCCCGTTAGAAACAGGATGCGCTTATTATGCGCATCCGTCTATATGTGTTTATTTTCGACATAAATATCTATTTTAAATTTAGTTTTTATGATTGGCTTTATAAATCGGAAGTTTCTAACGGGATTCATTTTATTAATTTAAACCTCCCGCCTGTTTCTTCCACGATTTTCCGAAGGATCATGAAAGTCAGCCGTTCATTCACTACATAGGGCTCTAGGTTAGTCATTTCTGCAATCTTGTCAACCGTAAGCGGCTGTAAGCTGTTTTTAAACGCTCCGGCGACAAGCAAATCCTTTTCGTCTTTAAACGTTAAATCCCTTTCGTTTTTATGGATAATTGGAAGGGAGATTTGGTGATTCGCGATAACGTTTTCCAAATCTTCCAGAATATCGGAAGCGCTCGTGATAATTCGGGCGCCGTTCCTTAAGAGCATATGGGCGCCTTCATAATTCCTGTGGCTTACGGGACCCGGCGCGACAAAAAGTTCGCGCCCCTGTTCCAGGGCGAAGCGAGCGGTCGCGAGCGCGCCCGAGCGCATCGGAGCTTCAATAACTACGGTTGCGATACACATACCGCTCACAATCCTGTTTCTTTCCAGGAATTGATGTGGGAGCGCCGGTGTTCCTTCGGGATATTCCGAAATAATGCCGCCGCTCTTTTCCAAAATTTCCCGCGCAAGATTCTCGTGCGCTCTGGGATAGATCGCGTCCAATCCGGTTGCAAGCACGGCTATGGTCCGCCCGTCTGCCGTAACTGCGCCCTCTTGGGCCGCGCCGTCTATTCCCAGAGCTAGCCCGCTTACAACAATTGCGCCCACTTGGGCCAATTCTTTACCTATTTGTTTGGCGAGAAGCAAGCCGTCCCGGCTGGCTTTTCGGGTGCCAACTACGGCTATGAGAACATCCGACGACTTCGGCAACTCGCCCAAAAAATAAAGAGGGGAAGGCGGGAGGGATATTTCCTTGAGAAGCGACGGATAATTTTTATCCCCCAGAACGGTTTTTAACATGGTTGGCAAAGATTTCATGAAAATATCCCGAGATTCTAATCATTATAGAATAAATGAGTTATAATATAATCGGATATGAATCATTTTAAAAAGCGCCTAACCGTGGAATTAAGCGTATCGCTTCTTATAGTGACCGCTCTCTTAATCGGGATAATTTTTTTTAAGGGCAACATTTCCGATTATTCTCAGAAAATCAGAGATGCCCGGGCGCTCCTTGCAAGCCGGACCGGCTCTGTCGGCCAGCTGGCTGATCTCCGTCTGCAATACAATAACAAGGCGAATAATTACATGAATGTTCTCCAGAACATCATTCCTTCGTATGACCAGCTTATAAATCTGAACCGCGATCTCCAATTGCTCGCGTCGCAGAATAACGTTGACTATGGATTTTCTTTTGCCGGCGAAAACCCCAAAACGTCCCAGACGCTCGGTTCCATCGCTTTCAATTTGACTGCCAGCTCGGATAACTTCAATTATCTTCTGAATTACGTCAAAGCCCTCCAGAATTTCCGGTATTTGAGCTCCATAGACAACATTTCAATAAAAAGTAATAAAGATGAAATATCCTTCTTCATAAAAGGACGAATTTTTTACAGGTAAATAAAATGTTCAAGGGAAAAATCAGCGATTTTAAGAATTTTCGGAAGCAATCAATTTTTTTGGCGCTTGCGATAATAATGTGTATTTTGATCGGCGGATTCGTGATATACAGCATCGTCTTTCTGGGGAAAAGCGTGAGCGACTCCTTAGATACACCCTTGCCCTCCGCTCCACCCACTCAGTTTGACATTAAGGGTTTTGAGAACTTAAAATTAATCCACTGATTTAATCTTGGGCGCGTAGCTCAATGGGGCACATAGTTCAGTGGTAGAACGCTGTCCTGATAAGACAGAGGTCCCAGGTTCAATCCCTGGTGTGCCCACACGATTTTCGCGGGCCCGTAGCTTAGTTGGTAGAGCGCCTCGTTTGCAACGAGGAGGTCACCGGTTCGAATCCGGTCGGGTCCACCGGATAAATCTTGTATAATAAAAACAATGAAGAAAGTTGTTCTTATAACCGGCGGGAGTGAGGGATTGGGATATGAAATCGCGAAGATTCTCGCGCCCAAGCATACTGTCATTATAAACGCGCCCGATGAGCAGAAACTGAAAAAAGTCGCGAAAGCCATTAAATGCGAACATGAGGCCTTTGACGTTTCCGACCACATTGAAGTTCAGAAAGCGGCGGACAATATAATCCAAAAATATGGCGGCTTGGATTGCCTTATTAATAACGCCGGCATCTGGACGGAGGGAAAAATTGAAAACCAAAACCCGCACCTGATAAAACGGGTACTGGAAGTGAACGCGCTTGGGCCGATTTTTGTTTCCAGAGCGTTCATTCCCTCAATGAAAAATAGGGGTAGCGGAACGATTATCAATGTCGTATCCCAGGACGGGCTCTTTGGAAAGAAAGACCATACTTCGTATTGCGCTTCCAAATTCGCTCTTACGGGTTTCACCAAGTCACTGGAAGCGGAAGTTAAGGAATACGGGATAAAAGTTATCGGAATTTATCCCGGCCTTTTGAAAACCGGATTGTTTGAGAAAATTGGGGTCAAGAAAGATATGTCTTCCGCCCTTGAACCGGCTGAAGTCGCGAAACTCATAAAGTTCATCGTGGAAAGCGATTCCCAAACCACTTTCCCTGGAATAGAAATAAAGTTCCTGAAAAACTGAGGTTATTTTAATAGCCCCAGTTTCTTTTCTTTGAAAAGCTTTTCCCAGTTGATTCGCGTAAAGAGCCACACAACGGCAAGCGAAAGAATTTGCATAATAACGTAATAAGTTCCCATAAAGGCGCCAGTCGCGTATTCACTGGCGGTGATTTTTAATGTCACCTTGGAAGCCGTAAAGATCCAAAAAACATAGCTCAAAAACCTTCCAATAAAAAACGGAACGGCAATCATCTTCAGGGGCAGTTCGGTAAGTCCGTAGGCTATGAACAATTGATTGGAAGGCAGGGGAGAGAAGGCGTAGAAAAGAAAGATCCAGATCGTAATTTTTTTATATTCAATCAATCTGTTCTTTATCACGTCTATATTGGCTCTGACTCTCTCTTTTAAAATGTTCTTACGGATGATTCTGTCCGATAATTTTGCCAAAACCATGCGGCCAGCCGTGGCCGCGAAAGTTCCGATTAAAGCGAGTACGAATATGTTCAGCTCGTGCCGCACCTGAAAGTAAGCCAGAACCGACCAAGTGGGCGGCATAAGAACCGGGAATATATTTATGGTAAAAACCGTAAAAAATATTCGGGTTAGAAGCAACATTACTATCATATTAATCCATATGATAAAATAAGAATACTATGTATGAACTACCCAAACTGCCTTACGCCTATGACGCTCTGGAGCCGTTCATAGACGCGAAGACGATGGAAATCCATCACTTAAAACATCACGCGACTTACGTGACCAAACTGAACGAAGCGCTGGCCGCTTTTCCGGAGCTCCAAAAAAAGACCGCCAGGGAATTACTTACGGATCTCCAAAATATCCCGGACTCACTGAGAACCGCCGTAAAAAACCACGGCGGAGGACATTTCAACCATTCGTTTTTCTGGGAAATAATGAAGCCGCGCAACGAAGGGGCAGCCGTAGGCGAGCTCGCAAAAAATATCGTAAAAACCTTCGGCTCGTTTGAAAAATTCCAGGAAGAATTCACAAAAGCCGCAACGGGCCTTTTCGGAAGCGGCTGGGTTTGGCTTGTTTCAAGCGCCGAAGGGCTTAAAATAGTTCAGACGCCAAACCAAGAAAGCCCCGTATCAAGCGGATTAAAGCCGATTTTGTGTCTGGACGTCTGGGAACACGCTTACTATCTTAAATACCAGAACCGCCGCGCGGATTACATCGCCGCGTGGTGGAACGTGGTAAACTGGTCCAAGGCCGAGGAAAATTTTAAATGGCTATAAATATGGAAAAATCGAAACTAGTATTGAGAAGTTTTTTGAATTCGCTGGGCGCCACCGCTTATATCGCCTTGGTGGCGATATTCCTGTCTAACGCGCAGAATATCTTCGGAGCGGAGGAGAAAAAAATATTTCTAATACCCTTAGCGATGCTTCTTCTTTTCGTGCTCTCGGCCTCCGTGGTCGGCGCCTTGATATTGGGCAAGCCGATCCTTTTGTATCTTGATGGGGAAAAACGCGCCGGCGTGAAGCTCTTCCTTCACTCTGTCGCCTGGCTTCTCGGTTTCACCCTCATCGCTTTCTTTGCTATTTCCCAACTTTAACTTTTAAACCAAATAAAAATCCGCCTAGTCCTGGGCGGAATTTTTATCGTTGCTCGCTACAAGAGGATTGGGTATTGTACCCATTTCCACGATTTCTATTTTCGCCTGATGAATGCCGAATTCTAGAGCGTCGTTTTTAGCGGGCATCCAAACATCAACGAAGTTGGTCTTACGGCGCGACATTCTGTCTTCAATGATAAATATTTTATCCCCGAAAAGTTCCGGGATTCTAACCCTCGTTCCGAAAGGCAGAAAGTTGGCCGCCATAAATCCGTCCCGCACTTTTTTGTTCGTAGCCGTAATGAAAGGGGTATCATCGGTTTCATTCAGTGAGCTTGAATAAGCGGTTACCCAGACGCTGATAGTATTGGAACCAGGGACCGGTTTGTCCGCCGCAACGGCCAGCGGCCCGCCCATAAGGATTGGCTGAAGAATCAGGATTCCGCAGAATATTGGCAATATGAATCTTTTCATGGTCTTTATAAGGGGTATTAACCCTTCGCTGTGCTAATGAAAAACCCCCGAAAATGGGAGCATAATGACTTTACACCCCCATAGTATCATACCGGATAGAAAAGTCAATCCAGTATCGCAAACAAGTTGTGATACCGGATAAGCGGTGTATAATGGCTAAAAGCCCAAATATGATAGATATTATCTACGAAAATGACGATTTTGCGGCTGTAAACAAGCCCGCCGGGGTACTTGTTCATAGGCCTGAAAAAGGCCCTAAATCAACCCAGGAGGGGGATGTACTGACGGATTGGATAAAAGAGCACCTACCAGAGACATTAGGCGTAGGAGATGAGCCGATTCTGCGCCCCGGCATAGTTCATCGCTTAGATGAGGATACCTCCGGCCTCCTGCTTGTCGCCAAAAACCAGCCGACTTTTGAATATTTAAAAGGGCTTTTTCAGAAGCATGAGGTTCAAAAAACCTATCTGGCCTTGGTTTGCGGCCGGATGATTGGACGAGGAAAGATAGATAAGCCCATCGGCCTCAAATCCGGCTCCGTAAAAAGGAGCGTGAACGCCAAAGATATGAAGATGGTGAAAGAAGCCGTCACGGAATATCAAGCTTTAAAAATCTTCAAAAGGCCAGATTTGGAAAAAGAGGGTGAATTTAAATATTATTCCTTGCTCCGGGTCTTCCCGCACACAGGACGGACGCATCAAATAAGAATTCATCTGGCGAGTATCGATCACCCGATAGTGGGGGATAAACTTTATGGGCGTAAAAAGGAAAATGAGGGAATTGGGCTTTACAGGCAGTTTCTCCACGCCGAATCCTTGGAATTCAATATGGCCGACGGCAGTCGCGTACGACTGGAAGCCGAACTCCCCGGCAATCTCCAGGAGATTCTAGAAAAGATTTCACAGAAAGAAGAGTTTTAGTCTTAAGTAATTTTTATTTTTCCCCTCATCAACAGCCCTCTGCTCGGGTGGCTTTTCGCTCGCTCTTCCTCATTCACCACGGAAAATGCGGAACTTAACCTCGCCTTTCGGCTCGGGATTCAGACAGTCCTATTTTCCTGCTCCTTCGTCATCGCTCGTAAAGCCATAACCTCGCTGCGAGATGTTTCTTCGGGAAGAAATAAAAATTACTAATATTCCCATGAATTAATAATGAAGCCCCGCCTGTATTCCCGTAAGCAACTCTCGGAGCGCCGGCAGCTTGGTCGCTCTAAGGGCGTGCCGGCGCGAGAGTGTAGTGGTGCGCGGTTCCGCAGGAGAACCGCGACACCCGGTGCTCTAGGGAATATGGGCGGGGCGACATACACGAGGATTGACTGAGATTACCTATATTGCTAAACTGAAAACCTATGATTAACGCGGAGATTTTGAAGAAAATAAAGACCGGAGCCAAGGTCCGGGTATGGGAAAAAATCAAAGAAGGGGACAAAGAGCGCTTGAGCGCCTTTGAGGGTCTCGTTATCGCCCGCAAACACGGCAACGAATCCGGCGGCACCTTTACCGTCCGGGCCGTCCTTCACGAAGTCGGAGTGGAAAAGGTTTTCCCGATAAACATGCCGACCATTTCAAAAGTAGACGTTCTTTCTTCGCCTAAAAAAGTCCATCGCTCCAAGCTCTATTATGTCCGCAGTATTTCCAAGAAAAAAATAAGAGAAAAACTGGCTGTTTAAGAAAATCATCCCGACTCCAAGCCGGGATTGTTTTTAGCCCGGAAACTTGGATATAATAGTCCGGTAAGCCCAGGTGGCGAAACTGGTACACGCACTACCTTGAGGTGGTAGCGCCGCAAGGCATGGAGGTTCGAGTCCTCTCCTGGGCACATTTGACATATTTCTATTATTTTGTTATGCTTTAGGAAGATAAACAACGGGTTTAAAAAACAATAAGGAACTAATACGGAGGTAGATATGGGAAATAAAAAGAGAATTGTTTTATTGGTCGAAGATGACCCATTCCTGCAAAAACTTTTCAGGTCAGAATTAGGGGATTTGGCTGATTTATACATAGCCGAAACGGAGCCAGACGCCCTAAATAAATTTGAGGAGTTAAAAGATAAAATTTTCATTTTGATCGCGGACGGGAATCTTAAGAATGGGGGCGATACCTTTAAACTGATGCAAAATATCGAGAAAGCAAAACAGGAGGAGATATTCAAGGGATTAGTGATTGTGTCTTCTTCCGAAGAGCGGACTCAAGGAATTTTAATGAAAATCGCGGGAGATATATCGTCTCCAAAGGACGAATGCAAAGCACTGGAAATTACGTGTAAACTACTGAAATTATTATCCCAGCCCTAAAATTTGATAAGCGGCAGAAAACATGAAGAATCCGGTAAAAGCAATTTTTTGCCGGATTTTCTATTTATCCGCCCCTGCTCTATTTAAGTATTGACATTTTCATACTACTATGGTAGTATGAGAGCTGTTATTTCCCATATTTATTAACTATCTCCAAGGAGGATACAGTGAACGCCCAAATGAATAAACCCGCACGGCTTATTGTCGTGCAATTCAACTCCACAAATCCAAATGTTTTGCCACCCTGGATTCGCTTAAACTCTGAGGCACCGAAAAAACCGGGACAGGATATTCCCAGTGGTGAGCTCATCGCAGGGCCAGCTGATAATATTTCGGTCACTGAGACCGTAGATGAAATCAGCAATCTGGGCTATGAACTCGTCGACGCTTTCCGTCGACAACTTCCGAACCCAAAAGACCCAAAGAAGAGATACTACGTCGTGTATTTTCTCTTCTCGCCTCATCAATTTGCAAAACCCTCCGAAGAATTCAAGAAGATCCGAAGTAGGGCATTCATTGAACTTCGGAAGCTTTCAAAAGAAGCAATGTGGGCTACGAAGGTTTTTGACAATCCCTTCTTCGCCGATGGGGTGGAAGTGCCGGATGAACGTGCCTTGGTTATAAATTGCATGGCGCGGAAACCATTGCTGGAAAACGGCAGTCCCATCCTGGTGTGGCCGAAAGGTAACGGAAAGAATAATCCAGGATCCGGGAAAGTGCCCCTGGAACCGGATAATTACCTCCATATCAAAATTGGAGCCGTCCAACAAGCAGCGGCAGCGTAACTCCAAAAATAGAGAGAGATTATAAATGGACCGATTCTGTTTCATGGAATCGGTCCATTCTGCTTTTTACTTGGAAATTTAACTGAAAAACTGACATATAAAGGCCTGGCAAAAAGATGATTTTTGCCGGTTTTTTTGTTTGTTTTTTGGTCTAAAATCTGATACAATAATGGAGTAATTAGATAGGAAAAATCAGCTAAAATTGGCTGAATTTTATTGCTCAATAACGAACAAAATGGCTAAAAATAAAGAAGAAAAAAAAGCTCCAATAATCAAAAACGAACCCAAAAAGGAGGCCTCCTATGAAGCCAAGGATATTTACGTTTTGGAAGGCCTTGAGCCCGTTCGGAAACGGCCCGGAATGTATATCGGCTCCACCGGCGTGGATGGTTTGCATCATTTGGTTTGGGAAGTCGTGGACAATTCCATTGACGAGGCGATGGCCGGCTATGCGAAAAATATCCGGGTGGAAATTTTGAAAGGCAGCAGGATTGTGATCGTGGACGACGGCCGCGGCATCCCGGTGGATATTCATCCGCAAACCAAAAAATCCGCTTTGGAAACCGTGCTGTGTACGCTCCACGCGGGCGGAAAATTCGGCGGCGAATCATATAAAGTTTCGGGCGGCCTTCATGGCGTGGGCGTAAGCGTGGTGAACGCTCTCTCTAAATGGCTCAAGGTGGACGTTTCAAGAAATGGCGCGGTCTACACGCAGGAATATGAGAGAGGGAAACCGAAATTTAACGTGAAGAAAATCGGCACTTCCAAACACACCGGCACAAAGGTGATTTTTGACGCCGACCCGGAGATTTTTCAAGAAATTAAATACGACCGGAAAAAAATCCTGGATCATTTGCGCCAGCAGGCCTATCTCACGAAGGGCGTCCGCATTTCATTCGTGGATGCTCGGGACGATAAACCGTTCTACTATGGATTCTATTTTGAAGGCGGGCTCAAATCATTCATCTCTTATCTCATTGGCGATGAACCCATTCTTCA
This sequence comes from Minisyncoccia bacterium, assembly GCA_049997835.1. Classification (GTDB taxonomy): domain Bacteria; phylum Patescibacteriota; class Minisyncoccia; order UBA6257; family GWB1-50-10; genus JBBTQX01. The sequence continues at coordinate 9,869 of JBEKSI010000004.1, forward strand.
GGATGAACCTTTTTACGTGCACAAGAACTACGAGAACATGGACATAGAAGCCGTCTTCGTTTACGTGAGCGATACGGAATCCAAGGAATTGAGCTTTGCGAACAATATTTATACGCCGGACGGCGGAATGCATCTTACGGGCATGCGTTCGGCCATGACCCGTTCCTTAAACGATTATGCGAGAAAAGAGGGCTACCTTAAGGAAGCGGAAGAAAATCTGACCGGCGACGACATTCGAGAAGGTCTGGTCTCCGTAGTTTCCGTAAAAATTCCCGAACCACAATTTGAAGGCCAGACCAAGGCCCGCTTGGGCAACCCAGAAGCGAGAACTTCCGTGGAAATGGTGGTCAACGAAGCGCTTAAGGAATTTTTGGAAAGACACGGCTCGGACGGAAGAAAGATCATTGAAAAAAACCTCTTGGCCGCAAAAGCCCGGAAGGCCGCAAAGGCCGCCAAAGACACGGTCTTGAGAAAAGGCGCGTTGGAGGGTCTGACCCTTCCCGGCAAACTTGCGGATTGTTCTTCCCGGAGCGCCGAAGAGTCCGAGCTCTTCATTGTGGAGGGCGATTCCGCCGGCGGCAGCGCGAAACAGGGCCGTGATCGGCGTTTCCAGGCCATCCTGCCCTTAAGAGGCAAGATTATGAACGTGGAAAAATCCCGCATAGACAAAATGCTTCTGAATAAGGAGATTCGTTCTTTGGTTATCGCTCTGGGCACGGCCATATCCGAAAATTTTGACATCGGAAAATTGCGCTACCACAAGGTGGTCATAATGACCGATGCCGACGTGGACGGCGCTCACATTCGCACGCTTCTTTTGACGCTTTTCTACCGCTATTTCCCGAAGATAGTGGAAGACGGCTACTTATACATCGCTCAGCCGCCGCTTTACCATCTTCAAAAAGGAAAAGAAATGCACTACGCCTACGCCGAACCCGAACGAGACAAGCTCTTAAAACAGATGGGCGAGGAAGGCGTGAATATCCAGCGCTATAAAGGTTTGGGCGAAATGAATCCGAGCCAGCTTTGGGAAACCACAATGGATCCGGCGCGGAGAATTTTGAAGCGTATTGACGTTGAAGACGCGGTTGCAGCCGACAAAATGTTTGACATATTAATGGGTGAGCTCGTGGAGCCCCGCAAAAACTTCATTCAGGCGCACGCGCTTACGGTGAAGAACTTGGATATATAATTAACCAAATGGAACATTTTAATCTTACAAAAAAACTTCACACGGATGTTTTGGAAGAAAAATACGGACCAATCCATTCGGAAGTTCTCCGACACGACGGAGAAGTAAGAGAGGTAAATATGGTGGATGGAAAAGGCGTATCTAGGACTTATGCTCTGACCTTTCTCACCTTTGACAAAAATAATCCGGAGATTACTGGAATAGATTTGGAGATTAAAAATGGGGGATTAATCGGCAAAACATTCAGAGAACACGGCTATGAGGTGCGGAAGAACGTAATTTCCGTATTTCTGGCTGACTTGCCGGAAAGTCTGAAAAATAAGATGCAAACAGCAGAGGATAAGGCAAAAACCCGTCTCTCCGAATTCTATGCCAAAAAAGATGGTGAAAAACCGTTTATCTATGGCGTGGTTTCGGAAATTTACAGTCCGGATTTCCGGCCGCCAGAGGTTAATGAAACTGATCTCGCTCAGGATAATCCCATCACCTCAGCTATGGAAAAAGTGGGTATTTCCAAAGAGATGATATGGGAAAGACTTGGTACCAATTTTGACGACGTTAAAGATAAATTTGATGAGGCTAAAGTTTTAGCAGAGTCCGAGGAATCTATTCTTGTAACTAAAGTGAAAAATCACCTTGCTTCGCCGGATTCTTGACATAAAATTATAATCTGCTAGCATAGAATCAAATCCGTAGACAGCGGGCACCCCATAAGTCCTGCCGAGGAAAGAAAGAATATCTTATTAATATTCTTCCGTCTGCGGCTAAAAGGCCGCATTTTTGTTTATAAAACAAACAATGAAAACGAAACAACAGAAAAAAGAACAGATAAAAGCAGGGGAGGAAAAGATCGCGAAAAGCGAGATTGTGGTCATTACGGATTTCACGGGTCTTTCCGCAAACGAACTTAACGCCTTTCGGCGCGCGGTGCGCGGCTTGGGTGGCGTAATGATGGTAATGAAGAAACGCTTGCTTAAACTGGCTTTCGCTGCGAAAGGAATTGAGATAGACACGAAAAAACTGGATGGCCAGGCGGGCGTTGTTTTCTCTCCGAAAGACATTGTGGAAACGTCCGGCGTGGTTTATAACTTCGGAAAGCCCTTCGCCAAGAAAAGCATCTTCAAAATCCTCGGAGGATTTGACGTGAAAGCGAAGAAATTCATTGAGGGCAGCGAAATCAAACAGATCGGCCAATTGCCCTCCAAAGAGGTTCTGCTCGGCCAGTTGGCTTTCATGCTTACCATTCCCATTAAGAAACTGCTTTTTGTAATGAATGAAAAAGGTAAAAAGGTCGCGAATTAACTAACAACTAAAAACTTATAACTAATAACATGGAAAAATTTGATAAAATTATCTCGGAAGTAGAGAAACTTTCGGTCCTTGAATTGGCCGAATTGGTAAAAGCACTGGAAGAAAAATTCGGCGTTTCAGCGGCGGCAATGGCCGTTGCGAGCCCCGCGGCCGGTGGAGCTGCCGGCAGTGACGAAAAAACCGCCTGGAATGTCGTTCTTAAGGCCAGCGGCGAACAAAAAATTAACGTCATTAAAATCATAAAGGAAGTTACTGGTCTCGGGCTTAAAGAAGCCAAAGATCTCGTTGACGGCGCCCCGAAAGCGGTGAAAGAGGGATTAAATAAGGAGGATGCGGAAGAACTGAAGAAGAAATTGGAATTGGCTGGCGCAGTGGTTGAACTTCAATAAAAATAGATAAAAAAGAAAACTAAAACGCTCTCTTCATCAAAGGGAGTGTTTTAGTTAATAGGGGATTAAATGTGGGCGTTGCTGGGATCGAACCAGCGATCTTTGCAATGTGAATGCAACGTTCTACCACTGAACTAAACGCCCGACTCGAAATCATTTAAGCATAAAAGAATTAACTGGGCAAATTCCGGTTTTTTTCCTTGACTAGGAGGACAATTGGTGAAAAACTCTTATTAGTTCTTGTAAAAAATTAATAAACATTCATCTCTCACTTTTATGGAAGGTTACGAAAATGGAAAGTTACGTTCCTGGAAAAATATTCTTTACTAAAGGAGTGGGCAGACATAAGGATTATTTAGCGTCTTTTGAGATGGCCTTGCGGTCCGCCGGCATTGAAAAATGCAATTTAGTGCATGTCAGCTCTATTTATCCACCTAAATGCAAAAAAATTACAAAACGGGATGGGCTGGCATTATTAAGACCTGGGGCGATAACTTTTTGCGTTATGGCCAGGAATGCAACGAACGAACCCAACCGTTTGATTGCGTCTTCTGTTGGCGTTGCGCAAGCAGCTGGTAATTCCCAGTATGGATATTTATCCGAATATCATCCGTTTGGCGAAACAGATGAACGCGCCGGCGAATATGCCGAAGATCTGGCGGCAACAATGCTCGCGACAACTCTCGGTGTGGAATTTAACCCGGACGCTGATTGGGATGAACGGAAAAAGATTTTTAATATGTCCGATAAAATCGTTCGGACATTTAATATCACGCAATCTGCGGAAGGTGATAAAAACGGACTTTGGACAACAGTTATTGCTGTTGCCGTTTTTCTCCCATGATGGGTATATCATTTTTTTCATCGCCTCAAATTTGTAGCATATGCGACAAGTTTGAGGCTTTTTATTTTTAGTGGGGAATATACCAAAATTAAACTAGATTACAACTGTTGATAACTAAGTTTAAAAAACACAGGTATATTCTTACTTAATTGAACATAAACACCCCTAGGAGGTGTTTATTGTTTTCTTAAGGAATGCTATAATTGTGTACGTAAGTGGGGGAATGTGGATAAGTATGGGGATAACCCTCAAATCTGGGGATAATCAAAAGGCTAAAAATCAATGATTCTCGGGGAATTTAAACATAATTTTGATACCAAAGGTCGGCTGGCGATTCCAGCCAAGTTCCGGGAAAAATTTGAGGCCGGCGCCATTATTACCCGCGGCCTGGATAAATGCCTGTTCGTTTTCGGCGCGAGCGAATGGGAAGTGTTGGTTTTAAAACTCACAAACCTCCCGCTCGCGCAGGCAAATTCGCGGGCATTTGTGCGTCTGATGCTCGCGGGCGCAAGCGACGCGAAACTGGACACGCAAGGCCGAATATTGGTCCCGGACTATTTGAGAAAATACGCCGGCTTGAAAAAACAGGCGGTCGTCACCGGTCTCTATAACCGCATGGAAATCTGGGATGACGAAGAGTGGCAGAAGTATAAACAGAAAACGGAATCGTCTTCGGAAGAAATCGCGGAAAAACTGGGAGAGTTGGGAATTTAAAATATGCCCCACACACCCGTTCTTTTAAAGGAAGTTTTGGGAGCGCTTAAGCCGCAGGCGGGGGAATTTCTCATAGACGGAACGCTGGGAAGCGGCGGACACGCGAAAGCGATTCTTGAAGAAATAAAATCCCGCGGCACGCTTCTTGCGTTGGATTGGGACGAAAAGAATCTGGAACGCTTCAGGGAAGCCAACGAGGAATTGAAAGGTAAGCTGATTCTCATTCACGAGAATTACGCGAATATCCCGGAGATTCTGGAAAAGCATCGTTTACCCAAGGCCGGCGGATTGCTTCTGGATCTTGGATTTTCAAACGTGCAAATAGAAAGCTCCGGTCGGGGTTTCAGCTTCCTAAAGAACGAGCCGTTGGATATGCGTTATGACGCAAGCGACAGCGAGAGACCGACCGCCGCGAGCATCGTGAACGGACTGAACGAAAAGGATTTGGCGGATATCATTTACGAATATGGCGAGGAGAGATTCTCTAGGCAGATAGCGAAAAAGATAACAGAGCGCCGGCGGCAGGATAGAATTTTGACGACAGACGCTCTGGTAAAGGTGATCGCAAGCGCGGTCCCCAGAAGCTACGAACATGGACGCATCCATCCCGCAACAAGAACTTTCCAGGCCTTGAGAATTTACGTGAACGACGAATTGAAAAACCTCAAGACGATTCTCGCGAAACTGCCGGAGATCGTAGAAAGCGGGGGAAGAGTGGCGATAATCACTTTTCATTCGCTGGAAGACAGAATAGTCAAAAATGCTTTTCAAGAACTGGTTTTGAAGAAGGGAGCTCAACTTATAAACAAAAAGCCGATAATAGCCGGCCGGGAAGAAATAAAAAATAATTCAAAAAGTCGTTCGGCCAAACTAAGAGCCATTAGATTAACTTAAAACCTATAACTCATAACTTTTAACCAAACAAATGACTATATTAAAACCCGGAGAAGCCAGAAACAACTTAAAATTCATTATTTTCCTTTTTTCAATAATACTCGTCGGTGGAATTTTCTACGTTTTGGAGTATAATTCCTTTGTTAACACCCGTTATCAGGTAAATACGCTTAAAAAGCAGATAGCGGACGCAAGCGCGGCCAACACGGAGTTAAAAAATAACCTTTATAAAATGACGGATCCCGTTCAATTGGATTCGTTGGCCCAAAAGTATCAGTTAACGTTGGAACGGAGACCGCAATATTTAAACCAATCTCAATGGGTTTCCGATTCATCTTTCTTACAATAATATTCGGCATAATGTTCGGGCTTTTAGGCCTGAATCTCTACAACCTTCAGATCCAAAAAGGGAGTTATTATTTCGGAAAGGCCCAGGCGCGAAGCGAGGCGATAGCCCAGCTTCAGTTGCGCCGGGGCCAGATTTTTTTCACCGACAAATACCAAAATTTGATCAGCGTGGCTTCAAATAAGGATTATCCCGTGATTTACGCCGTGCCAAAGGAGGTGGAGGATGCGCGGAAGACCGCCGAAACACTCTCGCCGGTCCTGAACATTCCCGTCCCGGAGCTCACGAACGATTTAGACGACGCCAAAAACCTGTTTCATATGCTTACGGAAAAGGCGACAGGGGAGCAATTGGACGCCGTTTCAAAGTTCAACCTCAAAGGAATTTATGAAGACACGAAACAATACCGTTTTTATTCGTTTAACGACTTAGGTTCTCAACTCTTGGGCTTTGTGGGTTTGAATAAAAACACAACAAGTTCCATTGGACTTTACGGCGTGGAAAAATATTACAACTCTCCGCTCGCGAGCGGACGGAACATAAATCTCACGATAGACCGCAACCTTCAAGCCCAGGCAGAAGAAACGATTTCCAAACTGGTTTCCGATTATAAAGCCGGAAGCGGAAACGTGATTATTGAAGAACCCCAGACCGGAAAAATTCTCGCAATGGCGAGCTATCCGAATTTTGACCCAAATAATTACAAAAACTACCCAATAAAGGATTTTTTGAATTCTGCCGTCCAGCTCGTCTATGAACCCGGGTCGGTCTTCAAGCCGATTACAATGGCGGCCGGCATTGACGCGGGCATCATCACGCCAAGTTCAACTTATACCGACCATGGCTCAATAACCATAAACGGAAAAAAAATTACGAACTGGGACCAAAAAACCTATGGCCCGAATACCACAATGACGCAGGTGATTGAACGCTCCATCAATACGGGCGCGGTGTACGCGGAACAGAAAATCGGCCGGGAAATATTTTTGAAATATCTAAAGCTTTTCGGGCTTGAAGTTCCTTCCGGAATTGATTTACCCGACGAAGTATCCGGCAGCTTGAAGAATCTGGAACGAAAAAACGCGCAGGATATCGATTACGCCACGGCCGCCTACGGCCAGGGTACTTCCGTCACGCCTATCCAAATGATCAACGCTTTTTCGGTCTTCGCGAACGGCGGTCTTCTGATGCGCCCTTACGTGAACGCCGATTCGGAGCCCTACGTGGTAAGAAGGGTTGTGAGCGAGGATACGGCAAAAAAGGTGGTAAATATGATACTTTCCGCAGCCACCAAAGGCGGCGTAGCCACCATCCCGCAGTTCAACGTAGCAGGGAAGACCGGTACGGCTTTTATTCCGGATCTTATCCACGGCGGCTATCTGTCGGACGACTTCATTCATACGTTCATAGGAATGGCGCCCGCCTCCGCTCCGAAATTCGTGATTATGATAAAACTGGATAAACCGGAGGTGGATAAGGAACTCGCGGCGCTTACGGTGGTACCCGCTTTCCGCGAACTCGCCACCTTCGCGCTGAACTATTTGAACGTCGCTCCGGATAATCTTCAAACTACGGGTAATAAATAAATGAAAAATTTCGTGCTTAAAATCTTGATTTGGAAAATGCGGTTTATCGCGAGAATGACGATCAAACGCTACAGTCCGAGCATTATCGGGGTCACGGGCAATGTCGGGAAGACCTCCGCGAAAATGGCGATTGCCTCCGCGCTTTCGTCCGACCGCCACATCCGCGCTTCTTCAAAAAACTTTAACAACGAACTGGGGTTGCCCCTGAACATCATCGGTGACTGGGAAAAGACGGGTGGGATATTTTTCTGGCTCAAAGTGATCTTCTTCGGCATCAGCCAGCTGATTTTCAAGAATCCAAAATATCCGGAGATATTGATTTTGGAATACGGAGTGGACAGACCGGGCGACATGAACTATTTATTGGGAATCGCGCGGCCGCAGATAGGCGTTATTACTGCCGTGGGAAACGTGCCGGTACACGTTGAATTTTTCGCGGGACCCGAGGGCACGGCAAAAGAGAAGGTGAAACTCATTGCCCAGTTGCCGACAACGGGGTTTGCGGTTTTAAACGCCGACGATGAAAAAGTTCTTGCAATGAAGAGTGAAACGCGCGGCCGGGTAATCACTTACGGATTTTCAAGCGAGGCGGACGTCAAAATAATCGGATTTAAAAATCAGTTAGACATGGAGACGGGCGAAGCGGGAATTGTCTTTAAATTGAGTTACAACGGAAACGTAGTACCCGTTAAAATCCCTAATGTGCTCGGGAAAACAGCCGCTTATGCCTCGGCTGTGGGCGCTGTCGTAGGAATGATTTATGGCATTAATCTCGTAAAAATAGCCGAAAATCCGACTAAAGCCGAAACACCCGCCGGCCGCCTGCGGGTTCTCCGCGGCATCAGGAACTCGGTTTTAATTGACGACACGTACAACGCCTCGCCGCTCGCGATGGGGGAGTCGCTTGAGATATTCAAAAGTTTGAAGGCCAAGAGAAAAATCGCGGTTCTGGGTGACATGTTGGAAATCGGAAAATACACTATGGGAGCGCATGAAGAAATGGGTCAACTGGCGGCTAAACGCGTTGATTTACTCATTACAGTGGGCCTGCGGGGGAATTTCATCGCCGAGGGCGCGCTCAAAAACAGAATGCCGAAAAATTCCGTCTTTTCGTTTGAGGATATCCACGAAGCCGGCCGTCTTCTTCAAGAAAAGCTTAAAGCGGGAGATGTGGTACTCTTGAAGGCCTCGCAAGGAGTTCGAATGGAAAAAGTCGTGAGGGAAATCATGGCCGAGCCGCTTCGCTCCAAAGAGCTTTTGGTGCGTCAGGATAAAACCTGGCTTGAAAAACAGGGACTTTACGAGTAATATCAATTTTTTACGGCGCTTTCGTCTAGTGGCTAGGACACGACGTTCTCAACGTCGGAACATGGGTTCAATTCCCGTAAGCGCTACATAAATGAGTTCTCCGCCAGCTGGCGGATCTCCGTGGGGCTACACCTCGACAAGCTCAGTGTAAACAAAAACTTATGTTAGAATGAGGGATATGGCCATCTTCAAGCAGAAAGTTCTCTTGATTTTTTTGGGCCTCACGGCCGCGCTCTTCATGAGCAGTTTTATTTTAAGCTTCTTTGAACTAAGCGGCTCATCCTATCCGATTATCCTTCACTTTGAGCCATTCCGAGGAGTGGACCTTATCGGCAATATGACGGACTTCTGGAGCATCTGGGCGAGCGGCTTTATCTTCGCGATTCTGAACACCTGGCTCGCTGAAATCCTTTTTTACCGCGAGCGCTTCCTTTCATATCTTTTCATCGCGGCAAACGTTTTGATTTCGGTTTTAATCCTCATAATCTCCGGGGTCATAATCGGAGCAAACTAATTCCATGGATTTCATTACGACAATCTTAATAATCACCATCCTGCTTCTCGTGGGTCTTTTTGCCGCAGTAATTTTTCTCATTAAGAGACTGAGGGCTCCGAAAGAAGATAGCCAGGCGATGAATATGCTCCTTACCCAAATGAACAATATGCGGGAAACGGTGGATAAAAAATTGGGCGAATCGCACACCTTCGTGCAAAATCAATTCGGCCAAAGCGCGAAAATCATTAAGGAAATCACCCAGGAACTCACGAGAGTGAACGAGGGAAATAAACAAGTGATGGATATTACCGCTCAACTCCGTTCGCTTCAGGACACGCTGACCAATACTAAACAACGTGGAATGCTCGGCGAGTACTCGCTTGAGGTTATTTTAGATAATTACTTTCCGCAAAACTATGAACGCCAGTATAAATTCAAGAATGGGGACATCGTAGATTTTATAATCAAAGTTAAAGATAAATTAATCCCCATTGACTCTAAATTTAGCTTGGATAACTACCAGCGGATTTTGGAGGCAAAAACGGAAGCGGAACGAATTCAATTTGAAGAGGTCTTCAAATCCGACCTGAAAAAACGCATAGACGAAACCTCAAAATACATAAAACCCAACGAGGGGACGATGGATTTCGCCTTTATGTTCATCCCCGCCGAAGCTATTTACTACGACTTGCTCATCAACCGCATTGGAGCCGTAAAATCCAACACCCGCGACCTCGTGGAATACGCGATGGGCGAGAAACACGTGGTAATTGTTTCACCGACGTCGTTTTTGGCCTATCTCCAAACGGTTCTACAGGGTTTGAAAGCGCTTCAAATAGAAGAATCCGCCAAAGAAATCGGCAAGCGCGTTGAGGAACTGCGACGACACATAAGTAATTATGACACGTATATGGATAAGCTCGGCACCCAACTTGGTACGTCAGTTCGAACTTACAATATTGCCTACAAAGAACTGGGCAAGATAGATAAAGATGTTTTAAGGATCACGGGAAAGGAAGCAGGAATAGAGCCGCTCGTTTTAGAAACGCCCGAGAGCGAATCAGAAAATGAATAAAACCCTGGAATTTTATTCCAAACTCGGCCGACCGCTTACGGCCGTGGAAATCGCGCGCCTCAAGATGGACAAAAACCATCTGAGTAAAACGATGGAAGAACTGGAAAAATCGGCAATTAAAAAAGAAATCGCCGGATACGACGGATTTTGGGGAACGCAAGGATCTGACTTTGCCGAGCGGCTCCAAAAAGACACTCTTTTTGACGAGAAGTGGCAGAAACTCCTGAAGCGCGCGAAGTGGTTTCGTTTCGTCCCTTTCATTTCTTTCGTGCTTATAAGCGATTCAATGGCGCTTGGCATGGTAAATAAAAAATCTGATTTTGACGCTTTAGTATGCGCGCGGGAGGGGAGGATTTTCACCGCGCGGTATTTTCTGAATCTTGTTTTTTCAATCCTGCGGGCGCGGCGAATGGACGATATAAAAGGCAGTAGCCCCGACAAATTCTGCTTCAGTCACATCATCACTCCGGCTACCCTGAAAAAAGAGGGTTTGGATGAATACGGAATTGAGATTTGGAAAAACCTCGTGCCGGTTTACGGCGACGAAAGTTTGATAAGGAAATTTTTTGAAGCAAACCGCGATTATGGGATTTGTCCGGACATAAATCTTTTGGATTTGCGTTTTAAATACCGTCGGTCAAACCTCATCACGCAGCTCATTGAACGGCTTCTCTCCGGCCGGGCGGGGGATTTCATTGAGCAGAAAATCATTAAGCCCATCGCTTTAAAGCGGCTCGCTAAATATATTGCCGGAAAACCCAGAAAAGACCGGGTTATCGTCTCCGATGAAGAGCTGGAGTTCCATTTCCTTTTAACGCAATAAATCTCAAAAAAAGGCAAAGAGTTTTCAACAGCCCCTCAGTTGAAATATACTCTGAAAGTTTTAGAATTTAATCAGTTCTCTTAATTCACTAGTCCAAAAACCTAAAAAAGAGGTGTGCCTTCAATATCAACCGTTCAGAACATCTAGTCGAGCGATGCCTTAAAACCCGCCTGGCTCCTCCGGACACATTTTTCCACTCAAAGAAAAATGGAAGAGAAGACACCGAAGGTGTGGATTTTAAGATTATCGTGAGTGGCAGACAATACGATATTCAAGTCAAAACCTGCCATAAGACTCTTGCTGTTATTCTCCCTTTATCGGAAAAGAACGCAGAGCTTCTGGATTGGCGTATCCGCAAAAGAGCGATAGATCATTCCTTAAAACACGGGGAAGTGAGATATATACTCTTTGTCTGCCGAAGCAAGAAAAAAAGCGGATATGATATTGTAAATGAAATCTGGGAGGAGTTGATTAAAATATTTCCCCCAGAAGAAAGGATTTACAAAATTGCCGTTTAAATTTATTTAATGCGCTAAATTGCCCAATCGTTACGGAGAACCGATTGGGCCTTTTTTTATCCAAGCTATTGCATTTTTCAATGATGTGTGGTAGCATACTCAACGTGTGAAGTGCAGAGTTTTCCTTATCTTCAACTCTAACTTACTGGAGGCGAAGAAACCTAAGGAAAGCCCTTCCGATTTCCTCCCTCTAGCGCAAGCTAGGGGGAGGTTTTTTTCTGAGACTTAGCATGCCTAAAAAGTGTGTGCTCCGGGCCGCTAGGCCAAGTCTTACCCACTTTTTCGGCACGCTAAGTCTCCTCCAATTGAATTAATTACGGCTTTATTTCCTTAAATAACTACTATATTCTAATATCCAGGCGGGTTAGTGAGTCCGTTTGGGCAGCTATGGATTGAGCACTCACACAACAATATAAAAATTGGAGGTCACCGCCATAGCTGCTCAAACGGAAACCCGCTCTTAAACCATCAAAACAGTGGCTTCATTTTTATCAAAAATATTTCCAAATACGGTCCTTGTGGGCTACCAAAAGAAGGTGGCCTTGATTAATTCTTTGGAGCCGGAGCTTCAAAAAATGAACAGCGAGGAGCTTCTTTTGGAATCCCAAAAACTGAAAGAAGAAGTTCAAAACGGCAAGGATTTAAACGATGCTTTGCCGCGGGCTTTTGCGCTCGCGCGGGAAGCGGGTAAGCGCACCCTGGGTCAGCGGCATTTTGACGTTCAACTCATAGGCGGGATGACGCTTCACGACGGAAAGATCGCCGAAATGCTTACCGGCGAAGGGAAGACGCTCGCCGCGACTCTGCCAGCTTACCTGAACGCCCTTGCGGGCAAAGGCGCGCATGTCGTTACCGTAAACGACTATCTCGCCAAACGCGATGCCGTCTGGATGGGGCAAATTTACCACGCTTTGGGGCTTTCCGTTTCCTGCTTGCTCCACGACGCGGCGTATCTCTACGACCCGACTTTTGAATCCGACTCCGAAGCGGATAGGGAACGCGACGCGTTCGGGAATTTTAAGGTAGTGGAAAAATTTCTGCGCCCGGTTTCGCGAAAGGACGCCTATGCGGCCGACATCACTTACGGCACGAATCACGAATTCGGCTTTGATTTTCTGCGCGACAATCTTTCGCAGAGAACAATTGATTGCGCCCAACGCGAACACAACTTCGTCATTATTGACGAAGTAGACAGCATTTTAATAGACGAAGCCCGCACGCCTTTGATTATTTCCGCGCCCGACGCCCAGGCGAGTGAATTTTACAAAACTTTCGCTAAGATAGCGGAAAAACTCGTTCCGGAAGAGGATTACATGACCGACGAAAAATTAAAATCGGTGAATATCACCGAATCCGGCATAGAAAAGGTGGAAAAAATGACCGGCGTCCAGAATATTTATTCTCCCGAGAATATCCGCCTTGTCCACTTTCTCCAGGAAAGTCTGAAAGCCAAGGCGCTTTTCAAATTGGACAAAGATTATATCGTGCGGAACGGCGAGATAATCATCGTTGACGAGTTTACCGGCCGGATGCTGATGGGACGCCGATTCTCGGGCGGGCTCCACCAGGCGATAGAAGCCAAAGAGGGAGTGCAAGTGAAAGAGGAAAATCGCACTTATGCCCAGGTTACCATCCAGAATTATTTCCGCTTGTATAAAAAAATCAGCGGGATGACGGGCACGGCCCAGACCTCCGCCGAAGAATTCCATAAGGTTTACAATCTGGATGTTATTTCCATTCCGCCAAATAAAAAAATGATACGCGAGGACAAGCCCGACGCGATTTATAAAAACAAGGAAGCAAAATACCGCGCAGCCGTGGAAACGATAAAGACCGAACGAGTGAAGGGCCGACCCATTCTTGTGGGTACGACCTCAATCGTAAATAACGAAATAATCTCGGAATACCTTCGGAAAGCGGGCGTGCCGCATGAAGTGCTGAACGCCAAGAACCACGAACGCGAAGGCGCTATTATCGCTCAAGCGGGGCGAGCCGGCGCGGTAACGGTGGCGACGAACATGGCCGGCCGCGGCGTGGACATTATTCTGGGTGGAAATCCGGTCAATCCCGAAGAGGCGCAAAAGATAAAGGGGATAGGCGGGCTCTTGGTTGTAGGTACTGAACGCCACGAAGCGCGCCGAATAGACAATCAATTACGCGGGCGGAGCGGCCGGCAGGGCGATCCGGGCGCAAGCCAATTCTTCCTTTCGCTTGAAGACGACTTAATGCGGATCTTCGGCGGCGACAAAATAAAAGGCCTGATGCAGACACTAAACTACCCCGAAGACATTCCGATTGAATCCAGAATGGTCGCGAAAGTCGTGAACCAAGCGCAGGCGAAAGTGGAGGGCGCGAACTTTGACATCCGCCGGCATCTCTTGGATTTTGACGACGTTTTGAATAAACAGCGCACGGCGATTTATACGCGCCGAAAAAAATTCCTTGAAGCGGGAGAAAAAAATGAAGTGCTCCCGATTCTCAAGGAAATTTTGGAAAATTTCGCAATAAATTACAAAACCGCATTAGAGAACGAAATCACAACCAATCCCGAAAAGCGGGAAGAGATAGAAAAACAAATAGAACATTTGGATAAGCACTTGGCCGGAATTCCGGAGGCGCTTGAACCGGAACGGGCGGTTATCGTTGGCCAGCACCTCGTAAGGATTCTGGATTCTCTTTGGATTGACCACCTGGAAAATCTGGAGGCGCTCCGCGAATCCGTGAACATCCGCGCCTACGGCCAGCACGACCCGCTCGTGGAATACCGCCGCGAAGCGCATATGCTCTATCAGCAATTGAACGGCGCCTTTGAGTCGCTTACGTTCAACACGATTTTCGCGCTCTTGCAGATTGATTTGAATAAAATTCAGAACCAAATTCACGCCAACCAGGAAGCGAGCCAGCATAAACCGCAATCCCAAAAAGAAATCGGCCGTAACGACCCCTGTTGGTGCGGTTCCGGGAAAAAATTCAAGAAATGCCATGGAGCGTAGAGAACATTAACTGATATGAAATTGGTCCATTGGGTTAGAGATTATATTCATGCCGCTAGAGGACATGGGCTTGCATTCCTCTCCAGAAAACCACCCGACCATTATCTCGGGTACGTAGAAAAGGGAAGAGCTCCTATTGTGCTCATCCCCGGGATATATACCAAATGGCATTTTTTAAAGGCGATTGCAAATCCGCTGTCACGCCGCGGGCATCCGATATACGTGATTGAAAAACTCGGGTATAACACCAAGGAAATCCGCAATGCGGCGAAACTGGTTCATGAACTCATAGACGAAAAAAATCTCCGAAATATCATTATCATCGCGCAT
>JBEKSI010000005.1:0-23426 GCA_049997835.1 Minisyncoccia bacterium
ACATTGGAATCCCGCTCAAAGCCGTCCATCTCAACCAAAATTTGGTTCAGGGTCTCTTCGCGCTCATCGTGGCCGCCGCCCAAACCCGCGCCGCGCTCGCGGCCTACCGCGTCAATTTCATCCACGAAAATTATTGAGGGCGCGGCTTTTTTGGCCGTCGCAAATAAGTCCCGCACGCGCGAGGCGCCCACGCCCACGAACATTTCAACGAATTCCGAAGCGGAGATATGGAAGAAGGGGACGTCACTTTCGCCCGCAACGGCGCGCGCAAGTAATGTCTTCCCGGTGCCGGGCAAGCCCATCAAAAGCACCCCGCGGGGAATTCGCGCTCCAATATCCAGAAATTTTTTCGGATTTTTCAAGAAATCCACCACCTCACGCAATTCTTCTTTCGCTTCCTTCAAGCCGGCAACATCCTTAAACGTTATCTTGTCCTTACTCCGCGCAAAAAGCCGGATGTTTATCTTCCCGAACGAGAAGGCCTGATTCGCGCCATTCTTCGCCTGACGCATGATCCACCAGAAAATTCCAATCATCACGATGATCGGAAGAAGAGTTGGGATTAAAATTCCCATCCAATACGAAAAACCGCCCTCATCTTTAATGGTTAGTTGAACCTTGGCGAGCGAGCTGGAGGTAACGCCGTAATTATAGAGGGTTTCAAGAAGGCCGGTTTCTGTTTCTTTCCTTGAAAGAGCGTCCGTACCGTCCTGAAGCTTAACTTCCAAAGAGTTCCCGTTCACGACAATACTTTTTACCTGGCCGGAATTTATCTTCTGAGCCAGAGCGTCAATGCTCAATTCCTGGCTATTGCCGCCCGCCGAGATAAAAAATGAGAAAACAAAGGCGATAAAAAGAAAAAACGTGATGGCGCTCAAGAATTTTTTGCTGAAGTTTTTCATCGGTTAAATTATTATAACGGCTTCCCGAAAAAAATGAAGCCCATTCCAAAAAACGGAAACGGGCTGTAAATCTCATTTTTTTCTTCATTATTTCTTCATTACCACTGCCACTACTGGTTTCTTTAATTCATTCTCGTTTTTCCCCTTAAAAACTTTCGGGGGGTGATCGCCGCCTCGGTTTAAAGTACTTAAATCCAGGGGAGCCGCAGGGATGGATACGTGTCTTTCTCCGCTGGCAACACCAATTAAAACGCGACCTCGAAGAACCTTCATAAAAATCTCCTTAATATAAGTATGAGAAATTTAATGCAGTGAATTAAAACAATAAAAACAACTGGGTTTCATAATAACCTATATTTCTGTTTTCTGTCAAAAAACCGCCTCAATGAGAATCGGGGCGGTTTTATTTAATTCTATTTCTTCAATTTTAAAACAATCCTTCTTTCCTGAGGTTTAACGCTTTCTACCGTGAATTCATAACTTTCGCCGACGGAAATTGCTTTTCTCATTTCCGGCAAGCCGCCGAAATCCGTAACGTGAATCTGACCCTGCAGGCCGTGCTCCAAATTTACCACTGCGCCGAATGGATTGAAGAGGTAAATATTGCCGCGAATCACCTGGCCTTCCTTATAGAGTTCCTCAACTTTAATCCATGGGTCTTCTTTAAGCGCTTTCAGAGAAAGGGAAATCCGGCCGTCTTTAATGTCCACGATTTTGGCTTTTATCGCCTCATCCACCTTCACAAATTCCTTCGGATTTTCAATGATCCGGTAGTCAATCTCAGAAACATGAATAAAGCCCTCCAGAGCCGGGTTATCGGTGAACCGGATAAAGACACCGAAGTCTGCCACGCCGGAAACAACACCCTCAACAATCTGCCCAACGGAATAGTTCTTCGCGAGCTCTTTTGCGCTAAGTTCGTTCGCGGCCCGCTCAGAGACGATGAATTTATTCGTCCGCGGATTTGCGTCAATTATTTTTACCTGAAATTCCTGCCCCACGAAAAGCTGGAGCGCCTGGAGAATTTTTCCTTTTTCTTCAATACTGACCTTCGGATAATGTTCGCTCGCAAGCTGAGAAACGGGGAGGAAGGCCGTGAGACCTTTAATATCTGTCATTAGGCCACCTTTATTGAAGCCGGTTATTTTAACCGTCAACGCTTCTTCTTTATCCCTTAATTCCTGAACGTCGGCCCAGGCCTTTTGCTTGTCGGCCTGCGAAAGCGAGAGCTCTATGAGCCCTTCTTCGTTATCAATATCCACCACTTTGCCGTGCACCGCGTCGCCGGGATTTAAGCTCTTTACGATTTCTTTGGCATTTTGAAGTTCGCCGCGATAAACCGCGCCGGTGCCGAATTTACCCAAGTCAACCACGAGCATTTTGGAGCCCTTTTCCAGGATTTTTCCCTCAACAAGGTCGCCAACCTTCAGGGTCGCTAAAAAAGCCGGGTCGTCCTTGAGAAGTTGGGTGATTAAATTGTTCGCGCTTGGTTTAACTGCGCTACTCATACTGACGAAGCGTATCATATAAGCGCGTTGAAAATCAAGGGATTTTCGGGTAAAATAAGAAGATTATATGGTTATTAATTACTATGGCGGCAATTACTTTAAAATCCAGGCCGGCGATTTAGCAGTGCTCGTTGACCCGGAAAATCAGCGCTCTTACAAGGGTGCGGCGCTCATTATAAATACCATCCGCCCGGGAGCGGCCGAAGCGCCTGCGGAGGTCTCCCCCGTTTGGATAGACCATCAGGGCGAATACGAAACGCGGGGCATCCGCATAGAAGGAAGAAGTTTAGGCGAAGAAGACAAAAAAGAGAAAACCATTTACCGAATGGATTTTGAAGATATCCGCTTCGGCATTCTCGGGCATCTCACCAAAGAAACCGACTCAAAAATCCAGGAGCTTCTTAATGATTGCGACGTTTTGATAATCCCCGGCGGGGAAAAGCCGTTCATCGGAGCCGCCGCGGCCGCAAAACTCGTTCGCCAGCTAGAGCCGAGCGTCGTCATCCCTTCTTTTTCCCAGAACCCGAAGCTGTTTCTCAAGGAAATGGGCCAGGAAAAATCCGCGCCGGAAGAAAAATTCGTCTTTAAGAAAAAAGACCTGACGCCAAAGGCGATGCTCGTAAAACCTCTTACGTTCTGATAAAAGATGGCCGGAATGTTTAAAAAATTCGGCGGGTTCATACGAAATATCCAGCGCTCGGATGACCGCACGAAAAAGAAATGGCTCGTGATCTTTTCCGGCATAGGGATGGCTTTTATAGTGGTGCTGTGGGTTTTTTATTTGAATGCCACCCTGCCGCAAATCGCCGCAATCCAGGAGAGCACATCTACTGAGGCGGCTGCGCCTTCTCCGAGTGTGAATGCGCCTGAAAATTCTTTTTTGAATACCGTGGGCCGCGGCTGGACCGTGGTTTGGAACGAACTTAAGAGCAATTTTAACGGGGCCCGAAATTCAATTTTGGAAAGCTGGGATAAATTCAAGAACGAGCTGAGCCGCACGAACAACCTTGATTTTGAAAAACCGGAGGAGCAAACTTCAACCGCGCCCCTACCGCAAAATTAAGAAAGTAGGTATATTAGTTTGTAGTTTATAAAGATTATTTCATATGGCTGAAACTGAAAAAAATAAAAACGATAAAATCCAGGCGCGGGAAATCACGAGCGAACTCAGCGAATCGTATCTGAGTTATGCGATGTCCGTTATTGTTTCGCGCGCCCTTCCGGACGTGCGCGACGGCCTCAAGCCCGTTCAGCGCCGCATCTTGTGGGCGATGTGGGACGACAATCTTACCCACAGCTCAAAGTTCCGGAAATCCGCGAACGTTGTGGGCGCGGTCTTGGGCCGCTACCATCCGCACGGTGACATGGCCGTCTACGACGCCTTAGCCAGAATGGCCCAGGATTTTTCCCTGCGTTATCCTCTGATTGACGGCCAAGGGAACTGGGGTTCCGTTGATGGAGACAGCCCGGCCGCGATGCGTTATACGGAGGCGCGTCTTTCAAAAATCGCCGAGGAACTTCTTTTAGATATTGAAAAGGAAACGGTGGACTGGCAACCGAACTATGACAGCACGCGCGATGAACCGACATTCCTCCCGGCCAAACTGCCGAATCTACTCTTAAACGGCACGGTCGGCATTGCAGTCGGCATGGCCACTTCCATCCCGCCCCACAACCTGGGCGAACTGGCTGATGCGACAATTCATCTTATAGACAATCCGGAGGCGGATATAAAAGAACTGATGGAATTCATCCCCGGCCCGGATTTTCCGACCGGCGGAATTATTTACAACAAAAATGCGCTGCACGAGGCCTACGCAACCGGCAAGGGCTCGGTCACCATCCGCGCGAAGGCGGAAATTGAAGAAAGGAAATCCGGAAGTTTCCAAATAGTCATTTCCGAAATTCCCTATCAGGTGGATAAATCGGTTTTGGTCACGAAGATGGCGGAGTTGGTAACGGATAAAAAAATTGAGGGGATTCGCGACATCCGCGACGAATCCGACCGCGACGGATTGCGCGTTGTCGTGGAACTGAAGAACGATTCGTCACCCCAAAAAATCTTGAATCAACTTTTTGAATATACCGAGCTTCAGAAAAATTTTTACTATAACGTTCTCGCGCTCGTAAACGGCCTTCAGCCGGAAATCCTTTCCCTGAAAGACGTGCTTTCGGAATACATCAAACACCGGAAGGATATGATACGCCGCCGAACGGAATTTGACCTTAAAAAAGCGCAGGATAGGGCCCACATATTGGAAGGCCTCGTGAAAGCGCTGGACGTAATTGATAAAATCATCGCGACCATAAAGAAATCAAAAGACCGCGAGACCGCCAAACAGAATCTCGTCAAGAATTTCAAGCTCTCAGCCTTGCAGGCCGACGCGATTTTGGAAATGAAACTCCAAAGTTTGGCCGCGATGGAACGTGAACGCCTGGAAAACGAGTTAAAAGAAAAAAGAAAGCTTATCACGGAACTCCAGCTGATATTGAAGCAGCCGAAAAAAATTCTGGACGTCATTAAAACCGATCTTACGGAGCTCAAGAAGAATTTTGCCGATCCGCGCCGCACGAAAATCATCGCGGGCGGGCTTAAGGAATTCAGGGAAGAGGATTTGATCCCGCAGGAAGAGGCGATTATCACCTTTACCCAAGATGGCTACGTGAAAAGAATGCCGCCCGCGACCTTCCGCGTCCAGAAGCGTGGCGGGAAGGGTTTAATCGGTTTTGACCTTAAAGAGGAAGATTTGATAAATCAGATTCTCTCGGCCGACACGCACGACAATATTCTGTTCTTCACGACGGGCGGGAAAGTTTTCCAAACCAAGGTTTATGAAATTCCCGTCGCAAGCCGTACCGCGAAAGGTAGATCCATCCACAACTTCCTGGAAATCCCGCCGAACGAGAAAGTAAACGCCATTGTCACTTATCCGCAGGCGCACGCCGACGGAAAGCATTTTTTGGTAATGGTCACGAAAAACGGGGTGATTAAGAAAACCCCTCTCGCGGATTTTGAAAACGTCCGCCGGAGCGGAATTATCGCCATCAAACTGAACGCCGGCGACCTCTTGGGTTGGGTAAAACTTTCCGAGGGCGACGACCAAATAATTTTGGTGAGCGCTTTGGGACAGGCGATAAGATTCAAAGAAAAAGATATCCGCGGAATGAGTCGCGGCGCCGCGGGAGTGCGCGCGATCAACATCAGGAAAGGCGACAGCGTAAGCGGCATGGATATCGTTAAAAAAAGCGACTCCGAAAAAGGCAATAATTCGCGGATGATCGCGGTAATGGCGAACGGCTTCGCGAAACAAACCGCGCTAAAGGAATACAAAATCCAGCGTCGCGGCGGTTCGGGCATTAAAACCGCGAAGATTACGGAAAAAACCGGTCCCGTCATCGGCACCCATATAGTAAATGACGAGGTGGAAGAGGTACTCGCCTTTTCCGTGAAGGGCCAAGCGATAAAAACTCCTCTCAAAGACGTCAGAATTTTGAGCCGGGCTACGCAGGGAGTGAAGATAATGAATCTGGAGAAGGGGGATAAGCTGGTGGGGATAGTTTGTTTATAATTAATAAGACATGAACTTAACCAAATCCCAAATGATAATCAGCGTCTCCGTCGGCGCGGCGATTCTGATTATCGCTCTCGTTTTTTTAGGCATAATTCCCGGACTTCGGAATCAAACCACCGACCCGGCAAAAATAAAAGCGGCGCTTAATTTATGGGGCGTCGGGGAGGATTCGTCCGCTTACGCCGGATTCTTCGCTGATTTCAAAAAAACCTATCCGAATGTCGCCATCACCTACCGGGGTTTCCCAAACGCGGACAATTACAATTCAGCGCTTTTAGACGCGCTCGCCTCGGGTCAGGGCCCCGATATCTTCATGATCCGGAACACGGACCTTCTTAAGAATCTGAATAAGATATCTCCGGTCCCGGGAACCGCCTTCTCCGCCGCCCAGCTGAAGCAGTACTTCCCGCAGGTTGTGGCCCAGAATTTTGTCTATCAAAACAATGTTTACGCTCTGCCGCTTTCCGTTGACACCCTTGCCCTCATTTATAATCGCGACCTTTTCGACCAGGCGGCTGCTTCGCTTCCCGTAAGCTGGCAAAGTTGGGATGACTTTATAAACGCCGTTCCCAAGCTTACTAAAAAGGATTCGAACGGCCAGATCACCCAGTCGGCCGCGGCGCTCGGCGCAAGCTCAAACGTGGCGAACGCCGCCGATACTCTTTATTTTTTAATGCTCCAAGATGGCGCCCAAATGAACGATCCTCAAACCAACTCCGTTTCATTTGCTTCGGATAAAGGCATAGAGGCCTTGAGTTTCTTCGCTCAATTTTCCAACCCGTCTTCAAACGTGTATACCTGGAACAAATCAATGCCAAACTCCTTTGATTCTTTCAGCCAAGGAAAAACAGCTATGATTTTCGGATATGCCGCCGACCGGCCGCAGATAAAATCGCGGAATAATTTTCTGAATTTTGAAGTAGCGCCCGCCCCCCAAATAAAAGGGGCGACGGCAAACACAAATTACCCCGGTTATTGGGGTTATACGGTTTCCAAACAAAGCGCCTATCAAAGTATCGCCTGGAGTTTTATCTTGGATATAACGACGAATGAAACTCTCGCGAAGGATTATGCCGAGAAAAACCAGAGACCGCCGGCTTTGAATTCTCTGATTTACCAGTATCAAAATGACCCGATGCTCGGCGTTTTCGCCAGGCAGGCGCTCACTGCGCGCTCCTGGACGATGTTGGACAGCTCATTTATAAACAAAGCGGTTTCGGATATGATTGATGGAGTTGCGGGCGGCGGGCAAAAACCGAAAGACGCCCTGGGTCAGACCCAAAATCAGATCAATCAATATCTAAGTCAGAAAACTTTCTAAAATGAACGGGAAATTTTCAAAAGTATTCGTTTTTGTGTTCTTAGGTTGTTTATTTTTAGTTAATTCCGCTTCAGCTGCGGGCTTTGATATTTGGGCGGGGACAGGCAATGGCAGTCAAACCTGCAACGTTTTGCCAACCGGTTGCTCGTTCTGCGACGCCATGAAGGTGGCGATAAATCTGGTGAATATCCTGACCACGGCCGCTGTTTCAATCACGGTTGCAATGATAGTTTACGGCGCCATCCGGCTCATGATTTCAGGCGGTTCGGAAAGCATGCTGGGCGAGGCAAAGAAAATCATCACAAGCGCGATCATTGGTTTTGTCATAGTTTTGTGTGGGTGGCTGGTTATAAACACGGTTATCCATATCATCGCGGGGCAAGTGAATTTCCCTTGGAGTAATGTTCAGTGTTAAAATAAAAATATTATGAGAAAGAAAATATTATTTTTACTTCTGTTATTCCTAATTTTATCTCCGGCGTTTTTACCCAGCATTGCTTCGGCGGATAGCAATATTGGTCCAACTCTAATCAACCCCCTCTGCCCGTCAAATAATCAAAATTGCGGGAATTCCGATCTGAACGGCCTTCTGACTTCAATTGTTAATTGGCTGATTACTATTGGGACGCCGATTGCCGTCGGGATGATCCTATTCGGTGCTTTTCAGATGGTCTTCGCCGGCGGCGACCCGGAAAAATTCAAAAAGGGGAAACAAACGATTCTTTACACGGCAATCGGCTATGCTATAATCCTGATAGGTTGGGGCTTAACGAAGGTTATTGAAAGTCTGTTAAGCCACTAAAAAGGTCGCTTTTCTAAAAGACAAATGCTGAAAAATAAAAAAATAATCGGTGCGGTAGCAATTGTTTCTCTTTTATTGCCGGTTTTGACTTTCGCGCAGGTTACGGGGATTACGGCCTTGGGCGCGCCCCCGATCACCTCCTTAAGCCAGGCCCAGAGCAGTTTTGAGAATATCGTAAACTGGATTATCGTTATTTTCTGGATTTTGACCGTACTCTTCTTAATTTGGGCGGCTGTTCTTTATCTAACCGCGGCCGGGAACGAGGACAAAATCAAGGAAGCCCGTCAGAGAGTTATCTACGCTCTGATCGCGGCGGCCATTGCTTTGCTTTCAACCGGATTGCAGTCAATTGTATTTAGACTCCTCTCTCAGGGAGCTTAAAACGAAAAACACACCCCCTAAAGGGGTGTGTTTTTTTCGCAAAAATACTATAATTTAACCAAGTATGAATATTACCTCCGTCCAAGACGTTCAGGACACTTTCAGTGGTATCGTCGTTAAGGCGTTCGGCTTTTTCTGGATTATCGCGGTTGCGATGATTCTTTGGGCCGCTTTTCTCTTCCTATCGGCGGGCGACAGCGAGGAAAAAGTTGAAAAGGCGAAAAAAATCCTTCTTTACGCGCTTATTGCCGCGGCCGTGGCGCTCCTCGCAAACGGAATTAATCCGATAGTAAACAGCGTTCTTACTCCTTAGCAACTGAATGTCTTTTTTGAAAAAGAATCGCGTCTTTTTGATTTGTGCCGCGCTCACCGCGGCAAGTTTTTTTCTCCATGTATGGAATATTGGGACGCCCGCGCGCCCCGTTTTTGACGAAGCGCATTTTTCAACCTACGCCGCGAAGGATGTTCTCCGTGAACCGTATTTTGATATCCACCCGCCCCTGGGGAAATTTGTTTTTTCCCTTCCCTTGTTTTCTTACGATAAAGATATCCTAAGTGAAGTGAATTTTGTTAAAATCTTTAGAAACGAAAAAACCGGCTTTTTGGATACAAGCTACGCGCCGGCGGATTTTAAAAATTTTCCTTATGTTGATTTGAGAATCATGAGCGTCTTGTTTGGTATCGCTCTTTTACTCGGCGTTTTTCTTTTCACTCGGGAGGTGGCAGGCGAATACGCGGCCTTGCTCGCTCTTTTTCTTCTGATCTTTGAAAACGCGCTTCTGCTCCACACGCGCCTGATCCTTCTGGATGGAATGTATCTGGCTTTAGGTTTCTGGGCGCTCTACTTTTTCTTCAGGAAAAATCCATTGTATTTCTGGGGCGGGATTTTCTTAGGCTTGGCGCTCAGCGTAAAAATCACGGCGATTATTTTTCTGGGGCCCGTTCTCATTGCCTGGTTTCTATCCGATGAAAAATGGGATAAGAAAAAAGACGCTTTAAAATTCCTTTTTGTGGGCATTGTCACTCTTTTAATTATCTGGTTTTTCGCAAATATCTTAATCTTTCCCATCGGAGAGCGTGCGGCATTTTTTGAAAATCTGCTCAATATAAAAATAGGTTCGTCATTCTGGACGCCGGTTGTTTTGTTCCTTAGGGAAGTTGTCGCTTCCGTCTTCGGATACACTTCGGGCGCCGGCCCTAATCCGATGATGAGCCCGTGGTATCTGTGGCCGCTGATGTTAAAACCAATGTTTTACAATGAGTCCGGCTTATCTCTTGCACTCGTTGGCAACGCTTTTGTTTGGTATATTGGCACATTCTCCGTAATCGCGGGGATTTCTATACTGGTCAAAAATGCTTTTAAAAAAATAGATGCTTCCTTTTTAAAACCAGCTTTGATTTTTCTGGGCGGATATGTATTTTCTCTTATTCCGTTTTTCACCGTCATCCGCCGGGCAACTTTCCTTTATCATTACTTTCCGGCGCTGATTTTTTCCGTCTGCTTGGCGTCTTTTCTTATAACCGAATATCTAAAAGATAAGCCGGGGAAAATAAAAATCGCGGCTCTTTCCGCGATAGTAATTCTCACAATCATCGGGTTCACAATCTCCGCCCCGTTTACTTACGGGTTATAAAACAAAAAACAAGCCCCAATCTTGTTTCCAAGACTAGGGCTGCATACTTAACTATTAACTATCTAACGAAGAACTATCCTAACTGGTTGTCGGCCAGTCACACGAAACGTTCTGTCCGGAAGTTTATTCCTGGCGTCCGGAGTATCCATATACTTGATGCCGTTCTGACACCACACTTCGGTAGAATCAACTAACTTAACGTAACCGGATTTATCCTCAGGAATATGAATTCTCGGGGATGTTTTACCTGGCTCCAATTGAACAATCTTTTCCGTTTCTCCGGGTTTAAATTTGATAACTTTATCATCAAAATTGAAATCCGAGGTTGTGGACAGAAGTTCTTTGGAAATCCGGGGCGAGGAAGATTTTTCTTCGGTTACCGTAGTAACTGCCATCTCAGCATCGTAAACATCAACCGCCTTGTTATAAGCAGCCATCTGTCTTTCGTCTTCGATAGCGCCTCCGATAGGGACCAAAGGATTTTTAGGGGGGGAGAATATCTGCAACCCGATAATTATCAAAGCTATAATGCCTATTATTACCCATACAGCTATTCGGATAAATTTTGGCTTCATAGCTACTTCTTCTTTCCCTTGTGTCTCTTTCAGTTTTTCGGTTTGTCCTTTTGAGCGTGCCATTATTTACCCCCTTTCCCTAAGTTAGCGGCAAGAGCACCTAATACGCCAGCATCACCTTCTATTGAAACAACGTTCTTTGTAATCTTCGGATCAATGGACATATCTGCCGCATTGAAAGCTAATTGAGGCGAAGCGCCTAATTCTATTGCTCTTTTAGCCATTGATAATTTAGTGTCATAAGCCAAGTTTCTAGCTTCTGCTTGTTTCTGTTTCTCAAAAGACGCTTGTGTGTCTTCCGAAAAAGCAATATCCGAAAGAGCAAATAAATCAATATCAATCCCATAACGCTTTTCTATTTGAGATCGACTTGAGTTCTTTATTTCTCCGTCAAGCAATTTTTTTACTAGAGGCCAATGATCATTGTAGAATGCCACCAAATCTTTGGCGTCTATTTCTTTATCCGTACTTGAAGGAAATTTACAATTCTTAAGGCCGCATTTACTGGGGTCATTCTGGATGTGTGTCCGATGAGGAGGCTCTTCCAATCGGAAAAAGCAATTAATCATATCGGATATGGCGTGGCGACTTTTTATGAGTTCTTCACCATTCAATGTTCCGCCTAGAGCACCTAGTTTTGCCTCAACTGAATCATTTATACCATCACCAATTATCACATCGGACATCGTGATGAATAAATTTTTTCCTTGAGTATCATTAATTTCCGGATCCGGTCTGTATTGCAGAGAACCTTCACAGGTAAGTTTTAGTTTATCCAAAGTAGTAAAAGAGGTTTTAATATCTGCCTCTCTAAGCTCCAATGAAACTATTTTAATCTTATCTATGAACGGTAATATAATTACCAATCCTTCTTCAATCGCACTTCCGATGCGTTCTCCGAATCTCTCCCGTACACCATAGTGAAATGCCGGGACTTGGACAAAAGCGTTCGACAACAACACCCCGAGAATAATCAATAAAACCAAAATTAAAAGGGTTGTCATTTTACTACCCATCCTTTCTGTATTTCTATTAGTTATAGTTAGTTTTCTTTTGGAAAATTTCTGTTTTGATAGTATCACCAAAATAGATATTTGTCAAACTAGAAAAATACTGATAATATTGATGAATAAAGGGTATTTTGCCCCCGTGGCGGAACTGGGATACGCGCAGCGCTTAGGACGCTGTCTCGCAAGAGTTAGAGGTTCAAATCCTCTCGGGGGCACAAAAACAATTTTTATTTCCGGCGGCGGGCGTGGAACGTCTTGTGGATTTCCTTCAGTTCCTTATTTGTCAGGTGGGTATAAACCTGAGTCGTCGCGATATTCGCGTGACCCAGAAGCGACTGGACCGAACGCAAGTCCGCTCCGTTTATTAGTAGATCGGTGGCAAAACTATGACGCAATTGATGAGGATGCACTTTTTTCGGAATGCCGGCCTTGCGCGCGTAAAAAGAAACGAGACGCTCCACGGCGCGCGGGATAATCCGACCGATAATTTTATTTTTTCTTGTTAAACTCATAAACAAGTATTCTTCCGGGTCGGTTCTTTTATTTAGATAGTTTTTTATCGCCTTTTTTGCCGTTTCCGAGAGAAAAACCACCCTTATCTTGTCTCCCTTCCCGCGCACGGAAACCTCGCCGCGTTCCAAGTCCAGATAACGGGGGAGAACGCAGAGTTCCGAAAGCCGGAGACCAGTGGAAAAAAACACCTCAAGAATCGCCCGGTCGCGGAGTGAGCGCAGGTCATTTCCCTTCGGGGCCTGAATCAGCCGCTCCAATTCACCGTAATCCAGAATCTCAATATCCCGGCGCGAAACCCTAGGCAGTTCAATCTTATCCGGCACCAGCACCTTCAAATCCCGTTTCAATAAATATTTCAGAAGATTGCGGATGGCAATGACGTAATAGCTTTGAGTATTTTTTTTCAGATTCTCCCGCGAGAGAAAAATCCGAAAATTCCGCACCGCATCCTCAGTAATATCCTTAAGAGTCCGGATATTCTGTTTTTTTAAAAAAAGTTGGAGATAGCGGCCGTAATTTTCACGCGTTTTCCGCGAACGGTTTTTTTCTATCTCCAAATAATCCAGGTATTCCTTTAAATATTTCTCTGCTTCGGTCATTGCTTTCATTTTATCACTTCTGTAGCAAAATAGTTTGTCGCCCCGCCCATATTTTCCCGCGAGCCCCGGCACGCGAAAAAAGTGTGTGCTCCGGGCCGCTAGGCCAGGTCTTACCCACTTTTTCCATCATGCCGGGTCTCGCTACTACTTCAGGAAATACAGGCGGGGCTCTTTGTTGTGATTTTTTAAAGAATAAGGGATTTTACTTTTTATGAATATAAATCCGAAGAACGCGTTAAAATTCGCGAGCGACCTTCGTTGCGAGACGGGACCCCGACCGAACGGGAGTAGGGTGGCGAGCAGAATGGGAGCGAGTCGGAATTTTAGCGTTCGGAGGCGTCTATGAGTAAAAAGTAAAATCCCTTATTCTCATAAATCTCTTTACAAAAAGGGGATTCTGAGATATGATGGAAAAATCATGTTAACTAAGAGACAAAAGCAGAATGTCATAAAAGAGCACTCAAAACACGATGCCGACACGGGCTCAACCCAGGTCCAAATCGCGCTCCTGTCCAAGAAAATCAAGCTTCTGGCCGACCATTTGAAGAAAAACGCGAAAGATAACCACTCCAGGCGGGGTCTCCTCGTTATGGTCGGGAAAAGACGCAAATTCCTTCAAGCTATTAAGCGGGAAGATGAAAAACTCTACACGCAGATTGTCAAAAAATTGGCGATTGAGTAGTAAACCGAATGTCCAACACATATCCAAATCAAAGAGTGGGCGTCTTCATTGATGTCCAAAACATTTATCACTCCGCAAAAAATCTCTACCATGCGCGGGTAAACTTCAAGGAACTTATAAAAGCTGTTGTGGGCCACAGGCAACTCATCCGTTCTTTTGCCTACGTCATTAAAACGGAAAATACCCAGGGCGAGGATTCTTTTTTTGACGCTTTGCGCAAAACCGGGTTGGATTTGAGAATGAAGGACCTCCAAATTTATCCCGACGGCACGAAGAAGGGCGACTGGGACGTGGGAATGGCGGTAGACGCAATCCGGCTGGCTCCGTCACTGGACACTATTATCTTAATAACCGGAGATGGCGATTTCGTCCCTCTTGTTGAACATATGAGGCTCGGCTTGGGGAAAGAGGTTGAGGTGGTCGCTTTCAGCCGAACGACCTCCGGAAAACTGAAAGAAGCGACGGATAATTTTATAGAGATAGAAAAAATACCGAAGGCGCTTTTAAGAATAAGATAAATAAAAAAATAAATGGATTTAAATAGAAAAATTTTCAAAACAGAAGTTAGGGGAGTAGCGGTCAGTTTGGAGGTTTCAAAATTGGCCGGCCAAGCGAACGCGGCCGTCTTGGGAAGCCACGGGGACACCACGGTTCTCGCAACGGTGGTAATGAGCGAACAGGACAAAGCGGGGGATTTCTTTCCGCTCACCGTTGATTACGAGGAAAAATTTTACGCCGCCGGAAAAATTCTCGGCAGCCGCTTCGTGCGCCGCGAAGGCAGAGCCTCCGACGACGCCATTTTATCCGCCCGCATTATTGACCGCACCATCCGGCCTCTTTTTGACCCGCGCCTGCGCCGCGAGGTCCAGGTGATGGTTACCATCCTTTCTTACGACGAAAAGAACGACCCTGATTTCATCGCTCTTCTTTCCGCCTCTGCCGCTCTCGCGATATCCGACATCCCATGGAACGGACCGGTTGCGGGATTAAAGACCATTATTCCGGCGGAAGGGACGAATGCGGGCTCGCAAGCCCTGTTTGCCGGCACTGAAAACAAAATAAACATGATTGAGTTTGAAGGCCGGGAGGTTTCCGAAGATTTCGTGGAAAAAATATTCTCCGAGAGTTTTGAAGAAATAAAAAAACTCGTGGCTTTCCAGAAAGACATCGTAAAGGAGATTGGTAAACCGAAGGCGCAGGTTACGCTCGCCGACGCCGATCCGAAAACCAAAGCCGTCGTCAGCGAATTCTTGAAACAAGATTTGGCAGAGGCGCTTGCGGCTAAACATACGGAAGGGTTGCGAAAAAAGATATTGGAACATTTGGAAAAATCCGGCGAGGAAGAAACGACTCTGAATATCGCCGAGGTATTTTTTGAAGAAGAGGTGGATAAATTCGTCCACGAAGAAGCGATAGAAAGGGGAAAGCGCGCGGACGGCCGAAAAATGGACGAAATTCGCGATATTTATTCGGAAGTCGGGCTTTTAAAACGCACTCATGGCTCGGCGCTTTTCTGCCGCGGCGAAACTCAAGTACTCGCGGTTACCACTCTTGCCACTCCGGAAGGAAAACAACTGGTTGAAAATATGGAAGGAACGACGAAAAAGCGCTTTATGTTCAATTATAATTTTCCCGGATTTGCGACCGGCGAAACTAGCCGGAACAGAGGTCCGGGCCGGAGAGAAATCGGCCACGGCGCGCTTGCCGCGAAAGCCGTCGCCGCAATGCTCCCCTCGGAAGAAGAGTTTCCTTACACCATCCGCGTTGTCGCCGAAACGCTTTCTTCAAACGGTTCGTCTTCAATGGCTTCAACTTGCTCCGCCTCGCTTTCTTTGATGGATGCGGGCGTGCCGCTTAAAAAACAGGTGGCAGGGATCTCCATCGGCTTAATGAGCAACGAAAAAGGTGAATATAAACTCCTGACCGATATTCAAGGACCGGAAGATCATTACGGCGATATGGATTTCAAGGTGGCCGGCACGCGCGACGGCATAAACGCCATCCAAATGGACGTGAAAGTGGACGGCATCACTCTCCAAATTTTCAAAGAAGCGATTGGGGCGGCAAAAGTTGCTCGGCTTAAAATCTTGGACGTAATGGATAAGACACTGAGCAAACCCAGAGAAAACTTATCTCCGTTTGCTCCGATGATAACAACCGTCCAGGTTCCGGTAGACAGGATCGGCGAAGTCATCGGCCCGGGCGGGAAAATGATAAACGGAATTTTAGCCAGAGCCGGCAATAAAATAACGATAGATATTGAGGAAGATGGAAGAGTATTCGTGGCCGGCACCGATCAGGCGCTTGTCGCGCAAGCAGTCGCTGAAGTAAAAGGAATCGTCCGAGAATTCAAAATCGGAGAAATGGTGGAAGGAAATATAATCAAAATTCTGGATTTCGGCGCGATTGTTGACTTGGGCGGCGGCAAAGACGGAATGATCCACGTTTCCGAACTTAAAGAGGGTTTTGTGGAGAAGGTTGAAGATGTCGTGAAGCTCGGTGATTTTGTGAGAGCGAAAATCGTCAAAATAAACGAGGGGAAGATCGGGCTGTCTTTAAAACAGGTAAAATAATCTTTTGAAACCCCGTCGGTCTAAAAGCCGGCGGGTTTTTTTATTATCCACAACGCGCCGCATCCTTAAGTGCTATAATAAAAGCAATGGCAAATGAAAATTTCTTCCCCGGCCAGATCCCGGGTCAGCCGCTCGGCACCGGCGAAGGAGAGTCGCCTCTCGCAAAAACCGTTGTGCCCAACACGGACGTCCGCACGATGGCGTCCGACATCCAGTCCATAAATACCGGCAGCTCCGCCCCGAAACCTTACGCGCCTCAGACCTCAGCGCCGGAAAATCTTCCGATTGCCCCGGTTTCCAGCCTGCCCGGCCAGGGCCAATCATTCCAAATTCCTCAGACGGACACTGCGCCCGGTCAAATCCAGGAACCGCCCGCGCCAAAGAAGGGTTCGGGAAAACTATTCATGATTCTTATTTCAGTTATCGCCATAGCCGGCCTAGCCGCTCTGGGATATTTTGTCGTTTACCCGATATTCTTCGCCGCTCCGGTAGAAACCACTCTGCCGACGGGGCAGGATGTCGTCTTGCCGCCAACGACGAATGAACCGGTCACTCCCGCTCCCGAAGCTACAACGACGGTTCCCCCAGCCGTTTCGGAACCGAATCCCCCGGCGCCTAGTCATGTTTCTCCGTTCTCCATCCCAGCCGATGCAACTATTGAAGCTGCCTCGACCGTAACCGGCGCCGCTCTATCCGGATTAAATATAAACTCGCTCTCTTCACCAAACATTACTGAGATTGTTTACAGGGGTAGCGACGGCAACTTTATTGGTTTTGCCAGTTTTCTTAAAGCAATGACGGGCGCGGACTTATCTAATACCCCCATTGAAACCGCTTTCGTTGATCAAGGCGCCTCGGGGTTAGTTTACACCGATGCGAGCGGCACTCGCTGGCTTGGATTAATCGCTCCTCTTAAAAACGGTGAAACCACGGAAACCGATGCGTCGCTCTTCAAATCGGCTTTTGAAAAATCTACTGGCTACAACAATCTCTTCGCGGGGGATCCGGGCGCTCCAAAAGCCTGGAAAAGCAGCGCCGTTACCGGTCTTACCGATCACAAATATTTACTTTTTGCTAACTCCGGCTTCGCTATAGATTATGGCTGGGTCGGCAATAAAGTCATCATTATGACGTCATTTGACGGTCTGAAAGAGGCGATTAAACGAATATAAATTGAAAGATTTAGCCGCCTCCCCGGAGGCGGTTTTGTTTTTGATGTAATAATGGGATTATGATAAACTTCCTTCTAATTAAACAAATATGATAAAAGAAGAATTGAAAAAAATTGAGGAGGGGCTTAAGTTAGAAAAGGCTAAAATAGAAAAAGAGGTTTTGAAACTCAAAGAGAGTTTGGATTTCGGCGACGATACCGATCACTACGAGGAAGAAACCGACGAAGCGGAGGAAATGGGCAATTATCTGGGCGTGAAAAAAACCCAGGACGCTCGGCTGAAACAAATCGAGAAAGCGCTTGCGAAAATAAAAGACGGTACTTACGGCGTCTGCGAAAAATGCGGCAAGCCGATAGAAAAAAAGATTTTGGGAATAGATCCGGAATCGCTTTTATGCAAGAACTGCAAGCGGGGAATTTAAGAAAACAAAGAAACAATGCGGGCGGTTCCAAAATTATTTTCCGCGGAATTGGACGGCATCGCCGCTGAACTCATTGAAGTGGAAGCCGACTTAAACGTCGGCCTTCATTCTTTTAATATTGTGGGGCTGGCCGATAAGGCGCTTTCGGAAGCGAAGGAACGCGTGAATTCCGCCCTTAAAAATTCCGGCATTAAGCCGCCTTCAAAAGAAAATCGCCGCATCACCGTGAATCTCGCGCCCGCAGACGTCAAAAAAGTCGGTTCGCGCTTTGATCTGCCCATCGCGCTCGCTTACCTTCTCGCAAGCGAACAACTCAAACCTTTTGAAACCGACGACAAGCTTTTTATCGGTGAGTTGTCGCTTGACGGCACCCTGCGGCCGGTGAGCGGCGTACTGAACGCCGCGCTTCTCGGGGAACGCAATAACATTAAGGAGATCTTCGTCCCCGCCGAAAACGCGGCTGAAGCGGCGGTACTCGGAAAAATAAAAGTCATTCCGGTTAAAAATCTCAAAGAAATCATTGAGCACCTTGAGGAAATTAAAATTCTGGAAGCTGTTCCCAAAACACCCTTTGCGCCGAATCATTCCGACACATCGGTAAAAATATCCGACATAAAAGGCCAGGCGGCGGCAAAACGCGCCCTCCTGGTTGCCGCAAGCGGAGGTCATAATCTGCTTTTCTCGGGCCCGCCGGGCACGGGGAAAACCATGCTCGCTGAAGCCGTAAATTCAATTCTTCCGCCGCCCGATTTTGATGAAATGCTGGAGACAACCGAGATATGGAGCGCGGCCGGTCTGCTTTCGGAGACAGCGCCTTTTGTGAGCGCCCGACCGTTTCGAGCGCCCCATCATAACGCCTCGCTTACCGCGGTAATCGGCGGCGGTTCTTTCCCAAAACCCGGCGAAATCAGTTTGGCGCACCGCGGCGTGCTTTTTTTGGATGAATTCCCGGAATTCCATCGCGACGTCTTGGAGGGGTTACGCCAGCCGCTCGAGTCCGGTCGCGTTTCAATTGCCCGGGCGAGAAAAGCGCTCACTTTCCCGGCCCGCTTCATCCTTGTCGCCGCAATGAACCCCTGCCCTTGCGGATACTTCGGCGACCCGGAAAAAGAATGCCGCTGCACGGCAAACGAAGTTTTTCGTTATCATAAAAAAATTTCAGGGCCCTTATTGGATAGGATAGACATTCAGCTGGAGGTGCCAAGAATACCTATTGAAGAACTGCGCGCTGAAAAAAACGGCGAGAAGGATGAAATATTCAGAGAAAAAATAAAAAACGCCCGCCAGATCCAGCGCGAACGCTTCAAGAAAAATGGCTTTGCCGTCTTTACGAATTCCGAAATGTCATCGCGCCAGACGGATAAAACAATAAAACTGGAAAACGGCGCGGAAAAATTCCTGAAAGAAATGTTGGAGAAAAATTTCGTTTCCGCCCGCGGTTATTACAGAATATTAAAAGTGGCGCAAACTATCGCCGATCTTGATGCGTCTTCGGAAATAAAAACCAACCACCTCGCCGAGGCATTCCAATACAGATTGAGAATAAACGAATAATTTTTTATTTGCTGACCGCGAACGGATTCTTCGCGCCGTAAACTTCAAAGTGGAGATGACAACCGGTCGGGCCGTGCGTGCTTCCGGTATTGCCCATTAAACCGATTTCCTCGCCGCGGCTCACGTAATCGCCGATTTTGACCGACGCCTTATCCAAATGAGCGTAGCGGGTTTTCGTACCGTTCGGATGTTCCACTAAAACAAAAACTCCGTAGCCGTCGTTCCACCCGCTCGCACCGCTACCCAGATTTTCGTCCGCCACAACAAGACCCTCGGCCGAGGCGTGAACGGGCGTCCCGCACTGATTCGCGATATCCACGGCGTTGTAGTTATGAAGTTGACCCCAATTCCAACCAATGGCCGGCAGGGCAAAATAATCTTTAATATCGGGCAGATCTGAAGTCGGGGTTTGGGGTTTTGAAGAAACCGGCTTCGCAAAAGGTAGCATTAAATACCCGCTGCCGTCGCTCAATATTTTCTGATAATCGGGGTTGTAGGTTTTTATAAGACCCGCATCAATATTGTACAAACCGGCGATGTTTTCTAGATTGTCATTTTTGGAAACGTTATAAATAACACCCGAGACGGGAGGAATAATGAGAGTGTTGTTTAATTTAAGAGTCTTAACGTTTGAATTGGCCCACTTAAGGGTATCCGCCGAGATGTTAAAATGGGCCGCGAGATTGGCAAAAGTATCGCCTTTCCTTATTTTGTATCTCCTAAGACCATCACCCGAAGAAATAAGATTGGTGAGTGGGTCAGAAGCGCCGGCAACCGCGCTTTTACTCCAAAAAACCGAATTATCCGCGTTGTCCGTACTTGCGTTGTTAAAATACACCACTCCTCCGCGCACTGCGGACCTATCCGGATTAATTTCCTGAACCGGCCCGCCAGAACTCCAGACGGCCGGTTTGTCGTAAACCACGCTTCTGCCCCAAGCCCAAAGAGCCGAAGAATTAAACCCCGCAAGAACCAGCACAAAAAGGAGCGACCAGAAACTGGTCGTTTTGAATGCCCCCTTAATTAAGGGTTTGATTTGGATTAGAATCGTACTGATGCTTGTACATTATCACAAAAAAGAATCGCAAACAACCTCGGCTAAAAAATCTCTCGGCCAAAATTTTTTGACCGACAAAAACAAAATAAAAAATATCGTTGCCGCGCTTGATTTGAAAGACAATGATACGGTCATTGAAATCGGTCCGGGGCACGGCGAGCTGACAAATGAACTTATAACTTTTAACAAAGAACTACGAATGATCGCAATAGAAAAAGATGAAAAGTTGGCGGGAACACTTAGAGAAGACGCGAAAATAAGTGAAAATAACATTGAGATAATAACCGGCGATGTCTTAAAAGTCCTTCCTTTGTTAGTTAAAAGTCATAAGTTACAAGTTATAGGTTATAAGTTGGTGGGGAACATTCCCTATTACATCACCGGCTTTCTCCTGCGGATAATAAGCGAACTGGAAATAAAACCGGAAGTTACGGTTTTCACCGTTCAAAAAGAAGTAGCGGAAAGGATTTGCGCTAAGCCACCCAAAATGAACCTGCTGGCCGCGAGCATCCAAATTTGGGCCAGGCCGGAAATCGTCGGAATCATTCCCAAGAAATATTTCAACCCCCAGCCGAAAGTTGATTCGGCAATAATCAAACTTACAACCAATAACCATAAACCGACAACGAAAGAGGTTGAAAATTACTATAAATTCATAAAAATCCTTTTTAAACAGCCCAGAAAGACGATTTTAAACAATCTTAACGGCAAAAAAACCGGTTCAAAAACACTCGCCGAAAAAATTTCCGCTTTGGGAGTGGACCCGGCTTCCCGGCCGCAGGATTTACCCTTGGAAAAGATAGCGGAATTAAGCAACTATGGGTTATAATATGAGGGAATGTCCGGTTCATCAAAAAAATTCCTGTTAGTTTCCCTGCTTATGCTCACAATTGCCGTTGCGATACCACTCATTGCCCAAGCGGCTTTTTCTCTTTCTCTTTCTTTCCTTACAACGCCAATTGGCGGAAAGATTATTACGATAATTCCTAATCCACCCGCTCTTCCTACTATCCCACCAACACCCAACCCTTGTTATAAACCGAACACCTGGCTAGTCACATTGGGACTGCCAAGTGCCGGAGAATATGTGCTTGACGGCAGTATTAATATAATAAACGGTTCTAACCCACCGACAGTGGGAGTGTGGTCGCTTGGGTTGGCAAGTCAAGGACTAAGCACGTGTCCTTTAAAAAAGATAGATGGTCTTCTTGGGGTTAGTAAATTATTTTAAAATGAAAACCAAAAGAAAAAAAATAATCCTTAGCGCACTTATCGTTCTTTCCGCCGGGGCATTGAGCGGTTATCTGGTTTTGAGCCCGGCGGACCCCGCACCTAAAGACACGGTAGTTGCGGACGCGAATGCCGTGGCAAACTCGATTGATTCAAGCTTGAATTTCACCATCAAGCCCCTGGAAAATCTTACAAATAAATTTACCGACCAGGCGCTCAGCGATTTCATGAGTAAAAACGGGGATGCAGTCAAAAGCGGCAATACGAAGATCGCAAAAGCGCTTCCGGACCCGAATGACATCCAGACCATTATTTCCAACTTAATAGACGAGCAGAACAAAAAGGTGGTTGTGACCGACTCGGATATTTTAGTGAACAACGACGATTCAAAAGAAATGCAGCGGTTTTATCTGGTGTTCGTGAATAGTCTCATCCAAAATAGTTTTAATTCTTCCTCTTCAGATTATTCCGAGGGTCTTTCGGCCACCCAATATTTCTCTCGTACGGCCAGCCAACTCAAGAACGCGGCCGATGTCATAACTTTGGTAAAAGTGCCGCCATCCTGGAAGGATATTCACAAACAAATTATTTCCTTCTTCCGCAGCCAGGAAAACGTCTTTGAATCTCTTGCCGCGGGCGAGGACGACCCGCTGCGCTTCATGATTGCGTCAAACCAAATCCTCACGCAGGAGGTGGATAAATCATTCAATGTTATTAAAAACTCCGTTAATAAGCGAATAAAAGATGAGGGACTTATTTAAAAAAATAATTTTATCTTTGTTTTCTCTCGCGCTTATTCTGAACTTCAACGCGCCGGTTTTTCCTATTCCTGCAGCCAAAGCAGATACGGATTGTTCTGAATGGTCGGCTCTTTTTACGGTCAACAACTCAAGCACGGGAGCTGTGTTAAACGCCTTGAATCCGGTGGTTATCCCAAATCAAGTGACAAGCGCCAGTCCGTTTTGGCTTGGCTCAAGTACTCCACCCACCGTTTCTCTGCCGAGCGACACGGCTTGGAAATGCTCCCAAGGCTTCGACACCATAGCCAACTCCGGAGTTCTTACATCCGAAGACAAGAAACAATCCCAAGGCACGGAATCTTGCCAGAAAGCCGTGGCGCTCTCGGCTAGATTCGGCGGATACACGGCGCTCAACGGGGACTTCAGTTCCAAAATCCAAAAAGGCGTTCTGGATAATGTGACTAATTTTTTAAAGAAAGATGTGTTGAGTAATACTGGCATTGATCTTAATTTCAATAATATGGGGGGGTTATTTGTCCAGGCTGGTGTTAAAGCCGGTGAATTTATCCAGAGCCAGTTCAATAGTTTAATAGGTAATCCTTTAAAAGATGCCATCTCGACTGAATCGCAAAAAATAATCGATAGCGCCAAACAGCAAATCGCCAGCACGCTAAACATACCGATTAAATCCGGCATAACCAGTATTGTCGGTTTAAGTCAAACCGTTCCGGTTAATGACGACACCGCTGCGGGAAAACTTGATAAGGTTAATGACAGCGTAAACAACGTTATCGCCGAACAAAAGCGCCAAGCAATTATTCAGGACACGCGCGACAAATGTAATAATCTTTTGAAATCCACCACGGCCACAATAAAAAAAGCTCTGCTTTATCAACTCTCCACTCAAATCACGGATTGGGTTATGACTGGCAAGGACCCACAGTTTATTAAAAACCCCGGGACATTTTTTGAACAAACCGGCCGTCTCGCTTTAGATAGATTCATCTCTAATGTCGCTCCGCAACTCTGCCAGCCATTCCGTCTGGATGTTCAGATCCAAATCCCAGCCGTGACCCACGAAACCAATCCATTCTATGAACAAGTAAGATGCACTCTGAACCAAGTGACGAGCAATATAAACAACTTCTATAAGGATTTCCGCCAGGGCGGTTGGCTCACG
>JBEKSI010000006.1:0-23399 GCA_049997835.1 Minisyncoccia bacterium
ATAATCCAAATAATTTAAACTAAAAAAGTGAATTTGCAAAATATTTCTTTACTTTTATTCAACATCTTACTTGTTGTTTCTGGCCAAACACTAATTAAGCAAGGGATGAATAAGATCGGTAATTTTTCCGCAATGCCGTTTTTAACCTTCCTTATAAAATCATTCACCGCTCCATTGGTAATAATCGGAATTTCATTATACGTGGTATCTGCCGTATTGTGGTTAATGCTGTTATCGCGGATAAATCTAAGCGTAGCTTACCCTGCCCTGAGCTTGAGTTATATCGTCGTTCTCCTTATTTCGTGGTTTTACCTGAAGGAAACCGTATCTATTTACCAGTTTATTGGCGTTGCTTTGATCATCGTCGGAGTATACCTAATAGTTAAGAAAATCTAATAATGGGGAGTCAGAAAAAACGTAAAATAGTTATTTTGGGCGCCGGACTGGCCGGATTATCGGCTGCATGGAAACTATCCGAAGAAGGTCATGGGGTCACAGTTATTGAGAAGAGAACCTTGGTGGGCGGCTTATGTGACACGGCTGAATATAAAAACTTCTTATTTGATTTCGGCGGTCACCGTTTTATAACTAAAAATGAAAATATAATCAAAGAAATAAAAGAATTGATGGGTAGTGATTTTTGGACCAATCAAAGGAAAACTCAATATTTTTTGTGGCATAAATATCTTAACTATCCATTAGAATTAAAAGACCTTATTTTGAAAATCAATCCCCTGATTTCCGCCCGAGCGGTAGCGGATTATTTTTGGACTGTCATTAAAAACAAAATTAAGCCGATGCCCGAGGATTCTTTTGAAGATTGGACCGTTAAAAGGTTTGGCAGGACTCTTTATACTATTTTCTTCGGCCAATACACAGAAAAGTTTTGGGGTATTTCACCAAAACAAATAGACAAAGAATGGGCTTCACAAAGAATCAGTTTATTGAACCTCTGGGATGTATTCAAGAAACTTATAATCAAGCCCAAAAACGAACCGCGCACTTATACAAACGACTATTATTATTGCACTTACGGGATAGGTCAAATCGCCGAAAAAATGGCTGAAGTTATAAGAAAAAATGGCGGGAAAATATATTTGGGAGCCAAAATTTTGGATATCAAACATAATAGTAGCGGGAAAATAGTCAGCGTTCGTTTTCAATCGGGCGAAGAAATTAAAGAGGAGAGTGGCGACTACTTTCTGTCTACCATTCCCATTAATGCGTTAATCAATTATTTAACTCCGACAGTGTCAGTATCGGTCAAAAAAGCCAGCGATGCGTTGCGCTTTCGTTCCCTGGTATTTCTAAATATTCTGATAAACCAGGAACGCGTTACGGATAATGACGCTTTTTACATACCAGAACCCAAATATTTCTTCACTCGCATGATACAGTACAAATTATGGAGTGGCAAAATGGCACCCAATGGAAAAACTTCCTTACAATTGGAAATGGGTTGTTTTTTCAATGATGAAATTTGGAATATGTCCGCACAAGAACTCTATGCAAAATGCCTGCCCAGCTTAAGAGCAATGGGGCTTATCAAGGACGAAAAAATTATCCTGGATTATTTCAGTTTCAAGGGAAAAGAGGTTTACCCCCTGCTTAAGATAGGATACAGGGAAAATATCTCCGCCGTGCGTAACTATTTAAACACCATTGATAACCTCGCTTATTTTGGACGCCAGGGTAATTTTCAGTACATCCATATGCATCACGTCATTGAAATGGGGTTCCGGGCGACGCAATGGATAGACGGTTTATTACCCAGAGAAGAAATAAATAAAATAGGAACTGGCGCTGAATATTTCGGTTAAATAATTCAATCCTCTATTGGGATTGCCAAAATCTCTTAACACCCAAACTCGTTAGAATCTGCTTTTCAAATATTTTAACGCCTGCCAGCGTATTTAATTCCTTAGATGGGATGTCATTAATGGGATGATTTTCTATGCCGGTAACAATGTTTTGAAAATTCTTGAATGAATCAACTTTGATAAGCGAAGATTCGCCGTTTTGAATATTAAACTCATAATAATACAACTTATCTAATTTATCGGAACCTATTTCCCAACCGTCATCCAATACAATCTTATCGTCCATTAATTTGACCAAACCGCCATGAATTTTCTGTATTTGCAATTCGTTGCCGTTCGCAATTTTACCACCACTAACCATATCCACGGCCGCACCGAAATCCCACGATACTATGAATACTGCTTCGTTATTAAAATTATTTTTCATATACCAAGGCACGTTACCGAGAACTATCAAATTATTTCTTCCATCCTGCCGACTGATTTTTTCTACAACGTCTTTTAAAATTTCTTTCTGTAATGTGTTGGAATTTATATAGGCATCCCTCTGCGCTAAAAATACGGTTACAACCAGAATTAAAACTATCGGTATCACAACAAAAAACTTTGTCCGCGCCAGTTTTTCACCTATTGCGGCAAAAAGTAATGCGATACCAAACCAAGAAGAACTTAACCCCCTATTTTCATAACCAGAAAGAGAAGCAGTAGCGCCGGAGAGAAAATAGAGCGATGCGCCGGCCAAAAAAACCGCGCCCGCAAACAAGAAAACATAACGGATCGACGTATCCGAAATTTTTGGTAATTTAGAAATCAGCCAGAAAATGCTAATTATAAGAAATAATAAAATCCACCAATCCATTCTGGCTAAAAGCGGGTAACCGAAATGCGCGATACCTCGATATAACAACCTAGGGAGATCGCCGAACATCGCAATCAGCCAGCTCTGGATAGATGCCGCACCTCTTAATAATGACCCAAAAGACAGCGAGGCACCGAAGCGCGAATATGAAACCCCAAAGAAGTGCGGGGCGATCATTTTTTGATAAACGAAAATTGTTATTAATATGCAACTTAACCAAAACACGTGTTTCCAAAATGAAATCCACGCGGATTTATCTGGTATGCCAATGCGTTTACGATAAACGATGATTGGTAAAAACAATGTTGCGACGATTAATGGCAAAATAATTTCATACACCAAAAGGAAAAGAAATAAAACGAGATAGCTCCAATACAAATATTTTTTATCTCCTCTTTCTAGATAATTATGAAGCAGCCAAAAAGACAGCGCCCAACCGAATATGGAAACGCCGGCTATGAGCTGCATTGCCGGAGAAAAAATAAAACTGGAAGAAATAATCGGCATCGCGGCAAATAAGGCAAAAATCAACGCGAAACGGAATCCAAACACTTTTCTGAAAACCGCGGAACTAAGCAGAATGGCGGATATAAAAAAAGAGAGATGGAAAATAATGTATGCCGGAGCATATGTTTTAAACGCTGCGGACGCAAAAGTTAAAATGGGTTGGGCTAGTGGACGATAGATATTCAATGGGGAATAAATTTTACCTATGTCCCAAAAACTACTAATTGAGCGCGCCGCACCGGTAACTCCCCAATCATCCACGATAAATCCTCCTCTTAAAACATATGGAATGTATAAAAACAAGCAAAATATTCCGCTTAAGAACAGAGCGAGACTAAGGGGATTATTCTTAAAATGGTCTCGTAATATTTTCAAATTAAAAATTGATTATGATCCCATTGTACTGAATAAGAAAAATGAAAACCGCGGCTAAGAATAAAATAAAAAAAAGAAAATGTTTCTTTTCAAAAATCCTTTCGGGGTCTTTTACAACAGAGTCTTTTTCATAAGCCAGATTAAAGAACCAGACGATAAAAATCAGCACGAACGGCAGAGAAAACGCTAAATTTATATTATGGCGCGCAGTTAAAATCCCAAACATATACATAGAAGCGCTTATGGAGCCAATCATTATAAATAGGAGCCTTTTTTCCGTATAAAAACCCAGACTTTTCCGATATAATTCTGCCTCTCCGGGATTTTCTATAAATCTCAATTCCCCAAAACGTTTTGCTGACATAAGGAAGATTCCAATAAAGAAAAAGAAGAGAATGATTGAAATTGGTATGACACTTAAACTTACGGCATACCAACCAATAAATAAGCGTATTGGATTGTTTAACGCTTCAAATGTAAAATCCATATAAGGTATATCCTTCAATCGGAATGGCGGCAAATTATAAAGAATTCCAGAGATAAAAATTAAAAATACGGATAATAAAAGTAAGGTGTTCCCAAGCGAATAGGCCACCCCAAATCCCACAAGATAAAGGATTAAGGAAATAATCACTATGGTTTTTTTCGCTATTCGGCCGCTTGGGATAGCCCTAAATTTCTTTTTAGGATGATGGCTATCAGATTCAGCGTCAAAAACCTCATTTATCCCGTAATTGGCTGAAGCCACCAAACAGAGAGCGATAAACGAGATAAGAACGGAATACCAAACATTAAAAATGTTTATATCATTAAATCTTAGGGCCAAAAAGGAACCCAAAAACATAAAAAGATTTCTGTACCAACGGATGGGCCTGAAAACGTTTATAATTAATTTAATTTTCCCCATAATAGATTTTTACCAACAAAAAAG
The DNA here is from genome assembly GCA_049997835.1 of Minisyncoccia bacterium. Lineage (GTDB taxonomy): Bacteria > Patescibacteriota > Minisyncoccia > UBA6257 > GWB1-50-10 > JBBTQX01. The sequence goes on from JBEKSI010000006.1 coordinate 4,493, forward strand.
ATGTTGGCGGCTCTTTTCATCAGCGGCGCATCTTCATAAGAATCGGTAAATAAATCAAAATCCTTTATACTGTTTTCTTCCAATATCTTAAGTTTATTGACGTTCCAGCAAATATCAAACTTTTTAAAATCCTCATTGTATTTCGTCCCAAATACTATCCAATTGTTTATGCCCCCATATTTAAGAGTGGTTTCTATAAGCGGCTGCCAAGAAGAAGAAATAACGCAAATTCTCTCGTATTTTCCTGCTAAATGATTGACTAATCGCTCATTGATCCGTTTCGCAAGTATTGGCGCATATAAATCAAGAATCTTCACTTCTCCTATATTATGCAAAGATTTCAAAATTTGAAACTTAAGCTTTCTTCTTATAAAAAACTGGCTTTGGTAAGAGATAAATGACTTTATAATTACCAAGGCAATCCCCCAGAAAAGGACGAGAGGTTTTAAAAAAAGTCTTTCGTTTACGAGTATGTAAAATATCGAATCAATGTTGATAAGTGTCTCGTCAAAATCAACAATGCAAATTCCTTTATTCATTAAAAATTTCCAGATATTCTTTTGAGACCTTATCCCAGCTGTGTTTTTCTGCTTCCTTTCTGGCGTTTCTTAACACTATTTTTCTAAAACTCTCATCTTTTAAAATTCTCTTTATATGAAGAATGAATTCTTCTTCCTCTTTTTCTCCAACTGGAACCGAAAAACCACTCGTGCCATTCTCAAAAAATTCCGGACTCCCTCCGCTCTCCGAAACAATGGGGATGCAACCGCATGCCATTGCCTCTAAAACTACCGCCGGGGAAGCGTCGTTTAAGCTAGGGAAAATAAATGCCAATGATGATGAAAAAAGATTAGCTATATCCTCGCGGGGCATTTGCGGAACCCAAATAATATTTTTGTTTCGACTCGTGGCTTTCTTAATGTCAAATTCTCCGATTTCGCGGCCGACCATAATAAACCTTGCTTTCGGCAAGGAAGACGCTATGCGGCTTACAAGATCGGGACGCTTGCGATAATGCATTGAACCGACAAAAGAAACAAGCGGTACGTCGTCATTTGTAATGCCGTATTTTTCGAAAAGTTTCCCCCGGTCTTTGCGAGAAGGCAGAAAAATATCCAAATCAACGCCATTTAAAACGCTTTTTACAGAAATATTAGGCATAAGCGATTTCACGGAATTAGCAGAAAAAACGGATGGTGATATCACAAGAGAAGCGTATTGAAAAATGAGGCGCCGAAGCCACCAAGGTGTGCGGACTTTCCAATGCCCCTCGCTTTGCTTTAAAAGCATTGAGTGAAAAATTATTACATATTTGGTATTTTTTGGTTTAATGAGGAGATAAAATATTTCCTTTGGGTGGCCCACACCCAACAAAATTTCCGGTTTTCGCTTGATTAAGAATTCAAGCAGTGAATCCGAACAATTTTCCAAAGCTCCCGAAGGAACCGCACCAAAATGTTTTGCATAAACGGTTAAATCGCCGCTTTTCATGGGAGTAAAAACGGCTTTCATAAAATTACTTATGCCATCTGCCGGATCTCCGGTAATTGATTTAAGAGAAAGGATTTTAGGCATTCTTATTGCAAACCGCAACCAATATGTAATATCGGTTTGCTTCGTTTGGAGAAATTTTGACAATCGGCGTGTGTTTTTCGGCCGATAAAATCCAATGGACCATCAATCTTAAATTGAGTGCTTTAACTATTTTACCGCGCAAATTAAATACATCCAGTTTCGCAACCGAAGAAATGGCGCGTTTAAGGGGGGATTGCGGCACATATAGGGTCTGGCCGTATAACTCCTTGAGAAAAAAATGTGAATTCAAAACATCGATGAATTCCTTTTTGGAAAGTTCGTGAATATGGAATTTATTCTCCGTGTGAGTGACGTTCGTGAGGATCTCTTTGTCCGGTGTAGAAATTATTAATTTACCATCCGGCTTCAAGACACGATGAAATTCGCTTAATATGTTTTCATGGTTTGCCACATGCTCCAATGTCTCAAAAGAAGTAATCATATCGAAATATCCATCGGTAAAAGGCAGGGACTTATTTAAATCTCCCTTGATAAACTCCAAATTGGGCAATTTATGGCGCTCTTTGCCCCAAATTAGAGCGTGTTCACCAATGACTTTTTTGGCTTTTTCGGCGAGCATTTGGCTCCCATAACCCGTACCGCAAGCGGCATCAAGAACAACTGCATTTTCGGGCATTAAGGAAACAGCGAATTTATAGCGGTCCAGGTGTTCATTTAAATTAGCTCGACCAATCTTCGTTTCCCCGAGATACAGTCGCTCCCCAGCGTTAAATTCTTCTTTGTCAATTATATTCCGCATTTGACGATGCTCATGATCCTCTCGGCCCTTTGTTTGTATGTGTGCCTCCTTAAAGCAATGTCCCTGCATTCATCCGCTATTTTTTCTCTTTCTCCTGGATGGGCTAAATAATAATCAACTTTGTCAAATAATTCTTTTGGTGACTTGAACGTTTGCAGTTTTCCATCAAATAGTTTATCCGCATCTTGCTTCCATTCAACTAATTGAAAGGCGCCGGCGTAAGCCGCTTCAAAAACTCTAGGAGATATTCCATTCTTGAATTGAGGACTATGAATACTTATGACTATTCGGGAAGAATTATACAACTTATTCAACTCCTCGTGACTTTGATAGGAATCCTTATAGTCAATGTCTTTAAGCGCCGGATAGACGCCGAATGTCTCGCCTATCCCCGGAGCAAAAGCCTGTATCTTATATCTTTTCTCGGCAAGGATGTTCAGTATCTGGGAACGAAGGTGGCCGGAAGGAGCGTTGGGCAATCGCAGGGAAAGAGTTCCCCCAAAACCGATATCGTGGGTTTTTTTCGCGTCAATGGGTCTGAATACGTCCGAATCTCCCACTTGAGGAAGATAATAGACCCCTCCGGGGACGAAATACTCCAGATATCCCATCCACGCATCGTCTATTACAAAAAGGTGTGAATAACCCGTAAGATAATTAAGCCAGTCCTTGCCCCCGATGGGGTCATCAATAAGATAGGCCCCGCAGGGTATTTTAAGTTTTTCCCTGATTTTCTTCATATAAGCGGGAAGATATTTTTGACCGTTAATCACGAACAAAAAATCCGAAGCGGAATGCTTTGCAAAATTCATAAGACGCTCGGATGTCGCGACGCGATAATTTTCAAAAAACTTTTCCGCGTAGCCGACGAATGGCGTGCGCGAAAGGATTTTCCCGACGATTAGGGAATTAGAACCCTGATTGTCGTCAAAGACATCCACTTCATGCCCAAGCGATTCAAAACCGCGCTTAAAAACGGAGAGTAAGTTATCGTGCCAATTGGCGCCCGCAATTAATATCTTCATGGTTTTAATTTTGCGTTAAAATCTTTTCCCATTTGTCTATTATTTTATCCCAGTGGAAATTTTTGGATTTTTCATATCCTCTCTCGGAGATCCTGTCCCGCAACGCGCTGTCATCGATTAATTCTGCAATGGCCGACTCTATGCCCTTTGAATCCTTGGGTTGGACCACTAGCGAATTTTCCCCGTCTTCCATAAAATCCTCCGCACCAACAGGAGTCGTGACAACCGCCGCTCCGCAAGACATTGCCTCAAGTGCCGGCTGAGCAAAACCCTCGTGCCAGGAAGGATTAACTACGATATGCGCGGATGCGTAAAGCCGCGCTAAATCTTTACCGTAAGGGGATTTTATAAGCGTAAAGGGAATGTCTTTGGTTGGTTTAGGGGTATCTCTTGAGGAAAATACAGTCCACTCTACATTTTTATACTTTGCCAAAATATTTTTCATCGCGGATTGAAGCTCCAAAAAACCCTTCCAATCAATTCTTCTGCCGAGAGAAAGGATTCGGATTTTATTTTTGGGTCTTAAAGATGAATCCGGTTGAAACGTTTTTTCATCTATGCCGGCGGTTATAACTCCGGCAAAAGGCGTACCAAGTTTTTCTTCCACGGTGTTTTTAATCCAGGAAGATACGGCTATTTTCTTAAGCGGCAGATAATAAGTTTCGTCATGTAAAAGCGCCTGAGGTTTCGGAATGAAAAGAGAATCGTAGTGCTGGACGTAATAAAAACCCCTGCCTTTGCCGGATCTATGGACGGCGAAAGTGGTCGGCCCCGCAGTGGCTATATTCACGTCGCAATCGGGCATGGATCTGATTAAATCCCTGATTTCAACATCCGGAAACGGATGCAAGAACGTTCCTTTTAAAACGCGGCGGTATGTTTTATACCAAAAGTTTCCAACCAATGGAGTAAATATCTCCCTAAAAAGAGGATCTCCCCGCATTGAAAACCAGTTTAAATCTCTCGGTTTTCCGATAGACGTGATTGAAACGTCATGACCGCGTCTTGCCAGCCTATCTGCCGGCTCAATGATATTGAACGAACCGCCGGTAAGCCCCGCTCCAAATAAAGTAAAATTTATCCTCATATTTTGTTATTCAAACACTCGACTATGATATGCGCGCCGGTCTCTTTTTTGTCCAGTGGTGTCAGATTCCAATGACCCATGGCGACCGGGGTGGTTAGCATATCAACCCAATTACGCGTCTCTTTTGAGAAAATTTTTTGTCGCAGCCCGAATATATCCACCCTCTTCAGGGTATTCAATACTCCGCGGACAAAACGGCGGGGAAACTTTTCATTATTCAAAAACCATTGACCCCAAACGGATTTCACTTCGAAAAATCCCCCCAGCAATTCCAATAATTCCGTTTTTGTCAGTTCTTTAATGTGCTCATTCCAATAAAGGGCCAATCTCTGCCACACATAATTATCCGGGGTGGAAAGAAGGATTATGCCGCCCGGCCGGACAATGCGCCGTAACTCCTTCAGAAAATCGTTTTGTTGTATAGCATCCAAATGCTCAATAATCTCAAAAGACACTGCCAAATCAAAAGAATTGTCCGAGATAGGTATTTTAGTAACATCTTCCTTCAGAAATTTCAGATTTTCGCTTTCGTAGTTAATACGGGCGTAATCGAGCTCTTGCTCAGAAAAATCTATCCCAACCACGCTTTCGGCAACATCCGCAAGAATTTTCGAGCCGGTACCGAAACCGCAAGCCAAACCAACCACCTTCTTTCCTTTTGCGTAAGGTATCGCAAATTCATATCTTTTTTTGTGCCCTTCGTGGATTTCTTTTGTCATTATTTGTTTTTAAGAGCGGCGACAGCATACATATCCCAGTATTTATATCCCAATAAACGCAACGGCGCCGCCATTATTACGGCCAGAGGGTAAACTATTTTGTTCTTTATCTTGGCGGCTTTTTGCAATAATTCGGTCGTCATGCCGATTTCGGGGATCCTTGATGTTTTACCCTGAGGAGCGTTTCGTGGATCTTTTTTCCCCGCAATTCCGAAACTAAACCATCCCCTAACCAGGAAAAATTCGGACGATATGGGTTGCAATGTAATAGCAATATCTCTAAAGCCTTGGCTTGAGAGAAATTTTTCCAAGGCGGACTTCCTCCATCTGAACAAATGGTTGGGTGGGATTTCTTCCTTTTCTTTCGGACCTCCAAAACGGTCCACGTTTGGCACGCTCATAATAATGCATCCGTTCGGCTTAAGGAGTTTTTTTACATCATCAAAGAAACTTTTAGGGTCGGCAAGGTGTTCAACTATTTCAAAAAAGGTTATAACATCGAATCTCTTGCCTGGAAATTCATTAATGAATCCGGCAAGAGTGCCTTTAAACACTTCTATGCCGTATCTGTTTCGCGCCTCGGCGACATTTCTTGGGGCAATGTCCACGCCCATAACTTTGAAGCCCAATCCCCGGCAACTGGCCAGAAATTCTCCGGTGCCGCATCCGATATCGAGCATGTCCCCGGCTGACGGATGGTTTTTCAGGAATTCCCTGTGGCGCCACTGCAAATTGCGCGCTTCAACGATATCATGCAGATGATTTGTTTCGTAAAATTCTTCTCCCGGATGCTCAAGAGGAGTCCAATATTCCACGCCGCAATTATCGCATAAATTCAGCGCATATATCCCCGATTTCCCTATTTTCCTGTTTTCGGCCGAGCCGCATGCGGGGCAGTTCATATTTTTATGCAAACCGCCAAGCCTAGCGGTTTAAAATCCGGATTATCGCCTCTTAGCACGACTTTATTTCCTTTGTTTACCCCAGCTTCGGTGGAATAAATATTCACCCGCCATTCTTTCAGTTTCTGAATTTCTTCAATTACTCTGCGCGGCCCGTCAAAACCCTGAGCAATATCTACCAGCACATCGTGGAACACGATCACGCCGCCTTTCGGGATTAGATGAGCCACCAATTCAAAATCTTTCCGGACGCTTTCATAAGAATGGTCGCCATCAATAAACACAAGATCAATGTAAGAAAGATTTAGGCGCGGAATCACGTCTCCCGAGAAACCTTTATGAAAAAAAACGGTGGACTTGAACCCGGATTTTCGGATGGCGGTATAAACCAATTCCTGTTCAACTGGATCAATCGTATGAAGAACCCCGCGACCGTTATCCTTAAGAGCCTGACCTATCGCAATGGCGGCATTTCCCTTGTACGTCCCTATTTCTACGGCCACCCGCGGATACATAAGACGCGTTAGGCCGTAAAGAAATTCGGACGTGGGAGGATCTATTGAGGTGGGCCATGTGGTCGGCCAATAAAAATATCCGATTAAAAACTTTATGATTATTTTTTTTATTTTTTTATATATTACCCTATCACCTCCCATGGCTTCTTTCGCAACGTTAATAAGCCCCCGTCCGGACTCCTGCCCGCGCGCGGAGCGATAATAGCTTTTCGTGTACCAATTTAGGACTTTATTGATGCGCATTTTGATTATCTCCAGATAGGAGGCAGGTTCTTGCTTGTATCAAGATTTTTGAATTCCTTGATTTTCCTCGGTTTTGTTTTTTTGACCCAATCAATCATTGCGTTCAATCCTTCGGTTAATCCGTAAGTCGGCTCGTAATTAAAGTACTTTTTTAGTTTTCTGTGGTCGGAATGGGCGTGCAATACTTCTTTTCTGGGCGGGAGATATAAAATATTCTTTTTAGACCCAATGATGGCAGTTATATGCTCAGCCAACTCTTTCACGCTGTATGGCTGATGGGCTCCAATATTAAAAACCTGGTTATAAGCTTTTGAAACAAGGGGGGATTTGGCGATAAGCGGAGCTATGTCTTTTATGTAGGTAAACGCTCTAGTTTGTTTACCGTCACCGAATATGGTAAGAGGCTTACCTTTCAGAGCGCAACGGAGAAAAATGCCTATTACGTTCCGGTATTTATCCCAAATATTTTGGCGTTCCCCGTACACATTATGCGGGCGGAATACTATATAATTCAGTCCGAACATCTCATGCGCGGCTTTAAGGTCCAACTCCACCGCAAATTTTGAAATGCCGTACGGGTCCTCGGGAGCAGGCACCATATCTTCACGCATCGGCAATTGATTTTTCCCGTAAACGGCGATTGAGGAGGTGAAGACAAAGCACTTTACTCCGTAATTTACGGATGCGTTTATTAAATTAACGCTGCCAATGAGATTGTTTTCATAATTGAATTTGCGGATAAAGTGGGAAAGCCCCTCGGCTGCGTAGGCGGCAAGGTGGTATACGTAGCTGAATTTGTATTTTTTGAAAATTTTATTGACCAGTTTCTTGTCCGTTACGCTGCCTTTTATAAAAACCGCTCTTTTGGGTATATTGTCTAAATATCCTCCGGATAAATCATCCAGAACGACCACCTTTTTGCCGAGTTTTAACAGCTCATCCGTAACATGGGAACCAATGAAGCCGGCTCCCCCGGTCACAAGAACGGTTTCTTTTTTGGATTTTCGCATTTGTAATAGCATACATCATATAACCGTTCCTTCACAAATCAGGACGATAAATTAAAGATTTATTATTCTTTCGGGCTTCTTACGTAAACGCAAATAAATACCCAAATAAACACCACGAGCATGAGATTGCCCGGTAAATAAAACAAAACGGCATTGAAAGGAATGTGTTGAACCATATGCCCCCAAGCCAAAACAGGCCAGGAAAGTGTCGCCAGAATCGCATATGCGGTAGCGGCACGGAAGGCGCGCGCTTTGGCGCTCTTTTTGAAATACGCATTAAAGCGCTTGCCGAAAGATTTCCAAAAAAGAAATACCCCGAGCAAAAACGGGACACTTCCCAAAAGAAACGCTATCGGCTGCGGGAATGGCGTGTAAGATTCGAAATTTGCTTTCAGAGGACCCGTTATAACGTATTGAATCGCAACCACCGGGTCCCAATACATTTTTTTGGTGGGCGCCTCTATGGTATGAATGGCCGCTCTCTGTTCCACATACGCCGCTACCTCGTTAACCCCGCCGAAATGAAGATATCCCTGGTAAGCATGCAAAGCCATCGCGACAACCATCCCGAAAAAACCCGCAAGGATAACGGCCCCTATTTTTTTCAAAACATCCTTCAGTTTTGTCCCCACCAATACTTCAAAATAAACAACCGGGACGGCTGCCGATAAAATGACGTTTGTCACATATTCATAACCCGCTAATTCTCTGAATAAAATTGCGCAAAAAACGGCAAGATAAAAAATGATCGTTTTCTTTTCTCTAAACTTGGGGTATATCACCCATCCCGCGACAAACGGCAAAAACAAGCCAAAAGACATCCAATATACATTGGGCGAAAAAAAGATGAGCCACGGGGAAATAAATACGGAACAAAACAGAATGACCCCGGCGATACGCCCAATGCGCGCCTGGATAGTATATATATACATTCCCATCACAAGTGAGAACAGAAAAACGAAGAAATATTTTACGAGCGCAATATAATCCACGATGCCTCCGAAAGCGGCGCGAAAAATCTCCAATATCTTAAGCTGAATTCCGTATTGCGACAAATACGGGCCCCCCAAAGGAAGCGTAAGGAATCCCCCGTCTTGATATATCCCCCGCTCAACCAATCTTATCGCCCTTAAAACGTACTCTTCCGACGTAACCTGAAAGTGGAATATATTGGGGAATGAAGCGGCCATTGTTCCGTACCACGCCGCAAGCGCGACTGAAATCAAGAGAACCGCGCCGCAACGCCTCAAAAACGATGTTTTTTTGGGGGGGTTGAAATCTCCAAGACAGACGCTGAATAAATTTTCAAGCACAAGCAGTTTTCCCTTCCAACCTCCGATCTTAGTCGGCGTCGGACCCGCTTTTGGGTATTCCCTTTCTACCGGAATTTCTTTTGTTTTGTAACCCAAGCGCGGCGCGCGAATCGCAAGATAATAATGTAATTGATATTCCGAAAATACGCTCTTGAATATTTCCTGTTTTAGATCATTTAAAAATCTTGCGCTATAAGCCCGGAACCCGTTGGTTGTGTCGGTATACCTGAATCCTGCCGCAAGCGATATTAACGGAGCGTGAATCAAACGAACCCCCCAAATTCGCTCCCAAGGCGTATTCACATGCAGGCCTCCCAATAAGAATCTGGATCCTTGCACATGATCCGCGCCATCCTCCAAACTCTTTATGAACCGGGAGATCGCGGATGGATTATCCTTATTATTCCCGTCCATGACAATCACGCCCTCATACCCATCGCGTAATGCGTAATCAAAAGCCATTCTCATTTGGGAGCCCAATCCCTTCTCGTTCTTAACTTTTAAAAACGTTCTTACATTATTACCAACCAAAAAATCCGGCGGAGTGGAATTATCGCCGCTCCCCCCGTCGGCAATTATTACGTCAACGAGACGCGAATAAGGAAGGGTTCGTATTAGTTGTTTTCTAATCCTATCCCCTTCATTCAGAACAAAGACGCAAAGACACCACTTATTCTTCTTTTGTGAGAATTCCGATATTTCATATTCTGGGATGCCACCCGGCTCTAATTTGTCCTCAGCCATCAAATTTTTAAGTTTCGCTCTATGTTTAATTCGTCTTTTAACGCCTCTGGAACAAGAATTGAGCTCTTTTTCTCAATAACGACGGGATAATTCTTATCGCCTTTCATCTCGTTAAAAATATTGCCAAAATATTCGGCGATAAAAATAATGGAAATAAAGACGAAGAAAAGAAAAAATGATATCAGGAGCAGGGGTAGTATAAAACCGTTGAAACCTTGATATCCCGCGAAAACCGAAATCATCAGGCCCGCGAAGAGAATAAAGTTGAGTATTATCGCGAAAAAATTGAAATAGGTCACGAGGCGAAGCGGATGCTGGGCATGAGACATTAATATTTCTATTCCGATCTTAGCTTTATAAAAAAATGAGTCGGACTCCGCAAGAAACGGGGAATCGGGCTTATAGGGATATTCCGATATCGGCAAACCGGTATTCTGATAAAAAAGTTTTATGTAATGTTTAATATGACGATTTTTAACGAGTGCGTTAACGGATGTGCGCGTCAGCGCTATGAAGGTCGTAGAATTTTTCGGGAGACGGAGCTTGAGAAATTTCCTGGAATACCAGTGGAAAATTCTCGCGAACATCCGGACCAAGAAACCGCGTGAACTCCCCACAACAACCCCGAAAACGATGCCGCATTGCCGATCCAATTCCGAGATAAAATCCGGTATCAAATCAACGGGATCCCTCCCCGGCTTCATAATAACAACGTGTTCCCCTATCGCGGTATCCAAACCGACCCCTATGGCGATCTCTTCCCCGTAATGTTTGGATAGGAGAATATATCGCACGGATTCCACGCTCTCCAATATCCGATCCAGAACCTTACCGGTTTCATCTTGAGATCCGTCATCAATGATGAGAATTTCATAATGATCGCATATCTCACGCAATATCCGAGCCAACCGATTTACAAAGTCGGGGATGAGCGCGGCATCGTTAAAAACCGGTGCGATTACGGAAATAAAGTTTTGTTTCATGTGTTCTCATCAATACCCATTTCTCCTAAAACATCAAATATATTATCAATTTTACCGCCCAATATACAAGTTAAACCCGGTAACCCCCAATTTTCCACAAAAAGTATTGGTCTCCCGTCATTCGCCTCGTTTTTTGGCAGTAATGCCTTTATTTCAAAAAGCGAACTCTCGTATTTTATTTCGCCGACAATAGGCATGTATCTTTCAATGTCCTTCAGCATAAACTGGAAATTGGATTTAGGAATGTAGGGTTTCACGACTAAATCGGGCGAGTCACTCCATTCGTAATGGGGCGTATATCGCACGTGACTGACGGTATGCAGACCTCTTGGAGGAAACGGCAAAAGAGAAAAAAATGGACCATCCATTACCGTCACTCCGACTTTCGTAAGTTCGGGGGGCACACTGGCCAAGCACATTTCCGTCATCTCGTATTTTAACGGCACAAGAGGAAGACCGGAAGAACTTAAAATTTTATTTATACCCGAATAAGTCACGTTATAAACTTTTTTCGCTTCCAAGCGTTTGACTTCATCCCCTTCTTTCAGATATTCAACCGATAAGCCGTTGGGACTCTGGTCTATTTTCGTGACTTTAGTGCCTAAAAAAACCTCAACCCCGAAATCTTTCATTTGGGATTCAACGAGTTCCATCAGCTTATCCGCGTTAAAAACTATTTCATCCACGGAAAAAACGTCCTCTATAAGTTTCGGGTTAAAGAGGTCACGCACTCTGGTTGGAGCGGCGCCTATGGGCGACCCTATTCTTTCGCAAAAGGATTTGAATTGCCCGGCAGTAACCTTTGAATTTATGTTCCCGACGCCATAATACGCCTCAAAGTCGTCAAAAACGCTTTCTTTGTAGGTTTTTTTAAACCTATCGTAGTTTATGTGGGACCTTAGAGCGGTAGTTATGCTTCTGGGATAGTGATAACCATTGTGGATTCTTGCTTGATTATTGTAGGTGGCGTGCTTCCCTAATTCCTTTTCCTTCTCAATAATAAGCACTTTGCTTGTTTTGTATTTTTTTTTCAAAAAAGAGGCTATTACCGAACCAAAAAAACCGCCTCCTATGATAACGTGCTCATAAAAGTTTTCCATAGGTTTTTTGAGCAAAAATTACCGCTGTTTCGACTTTTCGAATGGCGTCTTCCCCACCCAGCATTTCTATGGAAACCCAATTTTTATATGAGATATTAGAAAGGGCGGAGGCCACAATATCATGGAACTCGGATGGATTTTTAAAATCTTTCAAAAACGGTTCGCTGACATGAAAATGCTTTAATATGTCGGCATTGCGGGAAATTTGAAGGGGGATATTTTCTTTTGACATAGCCATACATGCCGAATCAAGATGCAACCCAATACCGGGACTGTTAACCGAGCGAATTAAGCGGGCGGCCCACCCTGAATCGGTTATATAATCGCAGCCGTACTCAACCGCATTCGGTTCAATGCAAAAAATTATCCCCAACTTTTCCGAAAAAGCGCCGATTTCCGCCAAAAAAATCTTCGCGATCTCGTCGGATTCATCCACTTGCAACTCCAATCTCCGCCTGTTTTTCGGCGCGCCGAAAACCACTATCTTCCCGCCAAGATGCGCTGTTAACGCTATCGCTTTTTTGGTGTATTCAATAAATTCGGCTTGAACCGCGGCACTCCCGAATAATTGCAAATCGGGTCTGCCGAACAAATATGCCTGCGAAGCAATTACGGCAAGTTCGTATTTGCCTATGTCTGCTTTAAATTTGGAAATTTGTTCGCTCCCGGGGTCAATATTTCCAAAGGTTTTTATTGGGGCTATTTCAATGCCCCCAACACCGAGAGTTTGCAAGGTTGAGTAAACAGAATCAGCTTCCTCGTTTTTCCATGCAAGATTAGAAATAGATAATTTCATAAGGACGACTTGTTTATAAATAAACCGAGACCGTTGATAATTTCGCTTTCTGCATAAATATAATTCCCCGTTTTCCCGAAAATCTCAGAATATTTGGTTCGAACATCATAAAATACCGGGTTTTTTGCCGCAATGCCTATTTTTTTATTCGGGAAAAAATTGTTTACCACTGTCAACATTTGAACGGGTTGGGTAGCAAAATTCATTAAAGGGATGTCATTTTTAATAACCACGTTAATATCGCTCCATAAATGGGTTAAATCATAAAATTGGAATTGAGAGTTCGGGTTTATTAAATCAATCTGATTGTCATGAAGAAGGTCGTAAATCGCGTTTTTCTTTAATCCGTCCCCAAATAAAGCGGGGAGTCTGATAATAGCGTGTTTTTTAAAACTATTCCTTACAAAGTCCTCCAAAAAAAGCCTATTGACGCCATAGGCATGGTTAGGACCGTGAGGATCTGAATCTTCATCAACTTCTCGCGGGCAGGGATAGACATCAACGGTTGAAATAAGAATGAAGAGATCCGTTGTAACTTTATTAAGAGTGTTGATTAATTCGTTAATATGAGCACGATCGCCTTCGGGGTCTTTATTAGCCATCCACTTTGCGCCCTTGGCGGCGGAACAGACCAAAACATCATAATGCTCCCCTTTAATCTGGGCCACATTCGAAGAATGGAATTCATCGGAAAACTTATTTTGTTTGGCAAGATTAGATCCGACGAAACCCGTAGAACCGATAAGCGCGGTACGCATAAATCCAATTATGCGAGTAGTTTATGATTTCCGCAATAAGAAAATCTATTTTTGCCTTAACGGGCTAACAATATCTTTTAGTTTCTGATTGTCGGGCCACACGGATAGAATCTTATCCGCCATACTTAACGTATTATCAACGTCTTTATTGGAATAATAGAGCTGAAAAAGGCCATAAAGAGCCTGGGGACGATTGGGGCTTAATTTCACAACTTCTTTATAGTACTCTTCCGTCTTGTCAAAATCAGCTTTATTTTTCGCGTTTACCCAGTTCAAATAATGAACGTTTGCGAGCATTAATTGCGTTTGGGTATAATTCAAACCTTTGAACCCAACGCTATTTTCACTCGCCTGGAAAACCTTGTCCGTATAATTCGTGAGCCCTTGAGACAGATCAATGGGAATTTCATGGCTCAAATATCCTGTTATCTGACTGCCAAAAAACCGTATACTCTCCGGTTGGCCGATGGGAGAATAAAAATCAAAAACTCTGTTGAAGGTATCTTCAAAATCCTTAAGAGTCGTGGAATTGCCCGCTTGGTTTAAAGAGATTATGAGTTGCTTTGATTTTTCAAAAGGCAGATATTCTCCGAAAACAAGAGAGAGAACCGACAAAACTACGAGAGCCGGAGCTATGACATATTTAGTTAAATTCCGCGCGTTCATATTTTTTTAACGCCGGTTTGATTCCGGTTCTCAATCAATTTATTGACCAGAAAAGCCAGCGTGATGAAAAACGGCAGATAAATCGGGGTGACGTCAAAAAGAATCGCGCCCTGACCGAGGTAAGCAACGATAATTCCAAGTAAAAGGGTATTTTCCCGCGCGTCCGCAGAAAATTTATTCCTGAAGAATTTTATCGCGAATGTCATGAAAATTCCCAGATAAGCCAGAAACCCTAAGGTTCCCGTCTCGGCAAGATAATCAAAGAAAACACTGTGGGCCCTGTCAAACCAGGTCTCGGAGCTGCCGTCCGGATTGAAAAATCGCGAATCAAAATATTTATCAAACGCCACGCTGAAGTTTTCCGGACCCCAGCCGAAAACTGGCCGTTCCTTCCAGGCCTTTATCGCCTCGCCCCAGGTCCAAAGCCGGGTCTGCGCCGTCTGGTCGGAAACGGAAATATCCAAGAGACGGCCGGAGGAACTGCAAAAAGGCACGAGTGGAATATTATTATGGCGGAAAACCGCAGCCAGAGTCCCAAATAGAGTCAGGGCTATGAAAAGAACAATTGACGCAATTTTAAAATTTCCCTTTGGTAATTTAACCGCGAGATATAAAAAAGCCAGAATAAGCCCGACCCCCAATCCTAAAAAAGCGCCGCGGGTCTGGGTCAGCAGGAAGAATAAAGCGAAAATTACGAGCAGAGTTCCGTAGCCGATCTTTCTTTTCATCGTTTTTCCCCCTTTTAGAAACAGCCAAAGGGTAAAAAAAGAAGCGAATAACAAAAGCGGAGCAACGTAAGCCGGATTCCCAAGCGAGCCCTGGAAACGGTCGCAAATCCCCGAGGGACTGATAAAACCGCGTATTTTCATCCAGCCGGCTATGCCATAAACAATAACGAGCGATGCGGCGGCGATAAAAACCCTGAAGAATTTTTTCCAATCATCTTCGTTTCTGAAGAGCGCGAGCGACAGGAAAAATAAAATAAAAAAATGGATAAGCTGGAGTCCACCCTCGCCCCGTTCAAAGTTAGACCAGAAGGCCGCTCCCGGGTCGTAGGCGAAAAGGCAAGCTAGAAGGAAGAACGAAACAAAGACCGATACCGCTATCGCGAGCGGCTCCCGGAAGATATTTTTAATTCTCGTTTTGAGCGTTTCCCACTCCCCATTCTGGAAAATCAAACCCAGCGCGAAAAATAGCAAAGCCAAATCAATCGCAGCCCGGAAAAAAATGCCTTTCCCGACAATGAAGGGGAAAAGGGTGGTGGTGCTCACGATAAGAACGCAGAAAACGGAAGCGAAAAGAAAAAACCGGGAAACCTTAAAAAAATTCATTGGTTTTAATATAGCACGATTTTATTTGGATAAGAAACTCCGGGTTTCCGCATCTTCCGGCCAAATTGCGATTATTTTTTCAGCCATTGAATTCATTTTGTCTTTGTCGTTTTTTGACTTATAGAGGTCTAAAAGGCCATAGAGAACAATCGGAAATCTAGGACTGATAGCCAATGCTTGAAAATAGCGGGCTTCAGATTCTTTAAAATCACCTTCTTCCCGGAAATTTATTCCGAGTACTAAACGCATCTGGCCAATGGTAATAATGTCCCGAACATCACCGTTCAATAAGTGAGGCTCTATATAATCGACTATCGTCCGGGAATCGTCTTTTGGTTGGCCGGTCTTTGAAATCATTTTTAGTATGTCGTTAGCGGTAAATCTCCCAATTTCCTCTTCACCCACGGGAGCGTAAAAATTAAAGGCCTTATTAAAAACATCTTTAAATTCATTAAGGTTTGTTATGTCGGGCAGAGAATTGATTGCTTCGTTAAAAATCCGAGCGCGATAAAATGGCAAAATCGCGCCAAAAACTAGACCAAATATCGCGGCTATTATGAGAAGTGACGGGATAAAATATCCTAAAAATCTCTTCATAATCTTTTCTTAAAAAGATAACCGGTAGAAAGGGCCAAAAAGAAAAACAAGTTCAAATAAATCGGTAGGGTATCGAAGAGAACCAGTCCTTGGACCAGGTAGGCCACAGGAACGGAAAGTAGAAGCGCTTTTACCAGAAATGGCTCCACATCCAATTCCGCCCCGGAATCACTTTTACTTGATTTGAAAAACTGCCAGAAAAAAATGAAGAAAATGGCCATAAAACTCAAAAATCCGAGCGCGCCGGTTTCCGCAAGAGAGTCAAAAACAATGCTATGAGCTCGGTCGAACCACGTGCCAAAATCTTGGCCCGGTTTGAAATAATCCGGATTAAAATTTGCCGCAAAAACTTGAGGAAAATTCTCCGGACCCCAACCCAGAACGGGTCGCGCTAGAAATCCGTTCCAGGCAACATTCCAGACAATTAACCTGTCAGTGAAACTTTTATCAGTTAAAGAAAAATCAAATACTCTATAATTCTTTGTTATGTTCAAAAAACCGCTGTTGTTCAAATACACGAACGTGATAGCAATAAGAAACAAGATTAGAAGAATGGTCAGTATCTTCTTCCTAGCGGGGCTTCTAAAGACAAAATACCCAAGAAAAACCAGAAGAGAAACGAGGAAACCGGCGAACGCTCCTCTCGTGCCAGATAATATAAAAAACAAGAAGAACACGGCAGATAAGAATATTAATAAACGTCCCTTTCTAGACCCAAACTGACCACGAAAATCGGTTAGAAGAAGAAAGAGACAATAAAAAAAGGCAAATAAAAAGCAGGCGGCCGCGTAAGCGGGGTTACCTAAAGATCCCTGAAACCGAATGTTTGGGTTACTGAAACCGGAAATAAAATGGAAAAATTCACTGGGCACCATAAGACCATATAAAATAACGCCGAGAGCGCCAGCTAAAAAAACCCCCATCATTCTTTTCCAGTCGTCTTTATTCTTAAATAAGACCCCGGCCAGAACGAAAAATAGGTAAAGATGCAGGATTTGAAATCCACCCTCACCCCGCTCGAAATTAGACCAAAAAGAAAGATGTGGATTTATCCCGAAAAATCCGGCCAAAAGAAAAACTACGGTAAAAATACCAACTGCGATGGATAAAGGCGATTTTACGAAATCCCAAGCTTTTCTGGCGGTAGATTCTTTGTCGGAAGAAAAAATAAATGCTAGAGAAAAAAAGATAAGTGCTAAATCAACGCAGATCCGGAACCAAACGTACTTTCCAACCACGAATGGGAAGAATGTTGAGTTAGTTACCACAGCCAAGCACAAGGGGGTTAAGTAAAGAAAGAACTTTGAGATTTTATACAGAATTGAATTCATCCCGTTAGAGACAGGATACGCTTTTTAAGCGCATCCGTATCAATTTGGTTGATTCTATACTCCGACTTGTTTGTTGATTTATGGAATTCATATTTTTCATAGTTTAATTGTCTCTAACGGGATTCATCCTTATTAAAGTATAAACAAAAACCGATAAAAAACAGAAAGCCCCGCTTCCGCCGAATGGCGGAGCGGGGCTAATCTGTTTCAGTTATACGCTACTGAAAAACCGGGAACAACCTATTGAACGATAACCGCGGGACTGGCCGAACCGGCGATCGGTAAGATCAAAGTCGGATTCGGGGCAATGCTCGTGGAACCGCCGCCATCGCTCCAAGCAAACGTGGTCAGAGAAACCTGATCCGTTATGGAAGCGCTGGAATTCAACGGCTTCGTCGTGTAGGCACCCGTCTGAACGTCAGAGTAGACATACATTATTCTGCTCTGGCCAGCCGGGATAACAAACGTAAGCCCGCTGACTGAGGCCGCCACCGTGCCGGACGATGAAGCAGTCGTCGTACCGAGGTCAGTATTATTCGTCACGTCATACAAAGTTACCAATGTAGTCGTGGCGGTAGTACTAGCGTTCGAGACAAGTTGTTTCAAAGTCACTGACGTTACCGTGGCATCAAAGCTCGCACCCGCCGTGAAAGTGAAGGCGCCAACCAGGTATCTGCTGTAAGTAGAACCCGAGCCGGAACCAACCGTCACATTCGCGGTCGCCGCATTCAAAGAAGTGCGGTAGATCGTGAAGGCATTACCCGCCGCCGTGGAGGTCGCGGTTATCGCGCCTGCCGGCTTCGTGTAGATGTAGTTCAAGAGAGTCATGTAGTGCGCAGCCGAAGACGAAGCAAACGGATAGGTATTGGTATCAGCAACCACGCTCAAATTGGCGTAGCTG
The DNA here is from genome assembly GCA_049997835.1 of Minisyncoccia bacterium. Classification (GTDB taxonomy): domain Bacteria; phylum Patescibacteriota; class Minisyncoccia; order UBA6257; family GWB1-50-10; genus JBBTQX01. Next base: position 22,849 of record JBEKSI010000006.1, read on the forward strand.
TTGTTAGCAACATTCAAGCCGCTGCCGGCGAGATTGAAGGCAATTTGGCTATTGCCATCTTCCTGCGCCGCCGCCACCTGCGTAGAACCATTCATCAAACGATAGTTGATGAAGTCGGATCTTGAAGCAGAAGGGGTGGACGTTCCGGTGCTCGTAGAGTCAACCAACACGACTTTCGTGAGATCAACCGCGCCGTTCGCGTTAGTCGTGAATTTAAAGGTCGCGAGCGTGTTGCCCGAGATACCCATACCCACGTACTGCGCAGCCGGAGAGCTGGAATCCTTCGCCGCCGTCAGCGCTCCGCCAGTCGTGAAGCTCACGGTCTGGCCAGTCGCCGTCGTGGTGACGGAGTTACCCGCCGCCGTGGCGCTCACAGAGGTCAAACTAATAACCGCTGCGGTGGACGTCGCCGTCGCGCTGTTAGACACGTCGGCATAAACATCAATCGTCACGGTGCCATTCGCGGCAATCGCGATTGGAGAACCGTTTATATTGAAGGTGTTAGTGCCGTTCGCTGTCGGGATTGAGAGCGGGCTGCCGATCTGAGTCGT
>JBEKSI010000007.1:0-20595 GCA_049997835.1 Minisyncoccia bacterium
CTCTGCCGGTCAAAATCTCAGCCAATTTAGGAGGCCAGGATTACGAAATAGCCGATAGCGCCATTTCTTTATCACCCGCTTCTTCTCCGCTTTCTCTCTCCATACTTGTGAATAACCGGAGCGACTATGTGACCCAAACCGGCGATACGCTGAATTATTCAATCCAGTACCAGAATTTGAGCGGCATCGCCATGACTGACGCGAAAATAAAAGCGACGCTCTCCGGCGATATGGTGGACTTGGAAACACTTACGACCGACGGCAGCTTCAATTCCGCGACCAGGGTTTTAAGCTGGGACTCTTCCAATACTCACGACTTGAATGCGCTAAGCCCGGGCGCGAGCGGTGAAGTAAAATTCAAAATCAAGGTAAAAAACGCCTTTAATCTCAAGAAACTCAATGACAGGAATTTCTCCATTCATCTGGATGCCGTGATGAGCTCGCCCTCGGTGCCTTATTACTTCTCTGCGAAGCAAACCGCGGTGGAAAGTGTATCGGACGTTAAGATAGCGGGTCTGATTTCCATTTCCGTCCAGGGGTTCTGGGGTGATGACCCGACTGGCATGACGAATAGCGGTTCTTTGCCGCCGAGAGTCGGTGAGCCAACCCAATATATTATCCACTGGATTGTGAGAAATTTCGCCGATGACGCGAACGATGTTGAAGTGAAGTCGGTTCTGGCTCCGGGTGTAAAACTTGTAGGCCAGGCGAACGCGAATTTAGGAAAAATTTCTTACAGTGAAAGCGATAAACAAATTATCTGGAGCATGGATAGAGTGGCGTCGGCCAAAGGAATATTGAACGATCCAGCCGAGGCGGTTTTCCAAATTGAAGCGACGCCGGATGTGTCAATGGTTGGTGCGTCCGAGCCGCTCACTGCGGTTACTTCCCTTAAGGGAACGGATAATTTTACGGGCTTAACTCTTGAAAGTGAATTTCCGGCCTTCACAACCGCATTATTGAATGATACGGGCGGTTCCAGTGATTCTTTGGTTCATCAGTAAGTTTTGGCACGCGAAAAAAGTGTGCGCTCCGGGCCGCTAGGCCAAGTCTTACCCACTTTTTCCATTGCGCCAAAACTTATCCAAGAAAATTCTTTATAAATTTGAATAAAAACCATTTCCCTGTTTTAATTGGTTTATATATGAAGAAGGAAGTTAAAACGGATGTTTTTGAGAAAATCGCGAATCTAGCGAAGCGGCGCGGCTTCGTTTATCCGGGCTCCGAAATTTACGGCGGTCTTGCCGGCACCTGGGATTACGGTCCATTAGGGGTTGAACTGAAGCGCAATATTAAAAATGAATTCTGGAAGAATATGGTACAGGAGCGCGATGATATTGTGGGTCTGGATGCGGCGATAATAATGAACCCAAAAGTATGGGAGGCCTCGGGTCATCTAGAATCGTTCTCCGACCCGCTCGTTGAATGTAAAAAATGTCATAATCGATTTCGCGTTGAACCATCGCTTGGTATTAATGGTGAGGTAAGGATAGGTGAGCAGGATTGGAAAAAACTCGTATGTTCAAATTGTGGGGCTAAAGGAATGTTCACTGAGCCTAAGCAATTCAACCTGATGGTTGAAACATATCTTGGCGTGATTGAGGGAGAGAAACTGAAGACGTATCTGCGGGGCGAGATTACGCAGGGTGTGCACGTGAATTTCAAGAACGTTCTGGATTCCACCCGGGTAAAAATCCCCTTTGGTATCGCTCAGATAGGGAAGGCATTTCGGAACGAAATTACGCCCGGCGGCTTTACCTTCCGTTCGCGCGAATTTGAACAAATGGAACTGCAGTTCTATGTTAGGCCGGATAAAAAAGAATCAATGAAAGTTTTGGAATACTGGAAGAAAGAAAGGATGAATTGGTATTTAAGCTTGGGGATAAAAAAAGAAAATCTCCGTTTTAAGGAACACGAACAGCTGGCCCACTACGCGCAGGCGGCATTTGATATTGAATATAATACGGGAAGCGACTCCGACGCTGCGGTCGGAGCAGGTTGGAAAGAGATGGAGGGCATTCACCATCGGGGCGACTGGGACGTGCGAAGGCATCAGGAGTTTTCAAAACAGGACTTGTCTTATTTTGACGAAGAGACGAAGGAAAAATTCCTGCCATATATTATTGAAACATCCGGCGGCGTGGATAGAGCGACATTATTCTTTTTAATGAACGCTTATGAAGAGGAAGAGGTAAAAGACGGCGAGACGCGCGTGGTTTTAAAACTCCATCCGAAGCTTGCGCCTTATAAAGCGGCGGTCTTCCCGCTATTGGCGAACAAGCCCCAATTAGTTGAAGCGGCGGACAAGATTTATAAGGATTTGAAGAAAGATTACATGGTTACCTGGGATGCCCGGGGGAACATCGGCAAGCGCTATCGCGCGCAGGACGAGGCCGGAACCCCGTATTGCATCACGGTTGATTTTGATAGTTTGGAAAATAACGACGTAACCATTAGGGATAGAGATACAATGAAACAGGAGAGGGTGAAAATAAGCGAACTCAATAAATATTTAACCGAAAAACTTTCCTCCTAAGGAGAGTTTTTTGTTTCAAAAATAAAAAACCGATTACCCTGGATAGTGTACTTACCTATGGCAGTTGCACTCCAAATAGTAATCGGCCCCGTTAATATGTAATTCGTTTCAGGGGAACAGGAACTCCCGGAACGATAGAAAATCAGGACTTCTGATTTTAGGCTGGCTCATTGTTTCCTCCGAGCGACGATATGGTTGTTTGCGATCGTTATGTTACTGGATTTTCATCCAGGAGATTTAATATTATATGAGCCATTCTATGCGTCGCACCAGTTGTTTGCGAACACAATAGATATAAATACTTAACCAAAGTGAATACCAAATAAGAAATCCAACGAGAAAACCGACAGGACCAAATATAAGCGCTATTACTAATGCAATCCCAATAATTACATTCAATACTGGGATTGAAAGAAACGCTATGAAAGAAGCAACCGCTATCATAAGTATTGATAATGCTTCTACAAGAAGCGCCTTTAATTTATGCGCGTATTTTTCACGTAAGTGATTAAATATCCTTCGCCACATAACCCCTCCTTATGGATTTAAATAATTAAATCGTTTGTTTACTTACTGATTAAATTTTAGCATATTATCACAACATAGTCAATATACGTATAACCCCCATAAAACCTGCGTTTTTGATGTTTAGAGAGTTTTTATCTATGATTGATAAATGACAAAAATCAAAAGAATAAAGCTTAAGAACGGCCTGCGGGTAATTCTCGCGCCCCAGCCGGGTAGTCTGGCGACGACTGTGATGGTATCAGTGGAAGCCGGCTCAAAATACGAGACGAAGGATAAAAACGGCATTTCGCATTTTCTTGAGCATATGTGTTTCAAAGGCACGACAAAGCGCCCGCAGGCCTCCGTTATTTCCACGGAGCTGGACGGCTTGGGCGCGCAGTACAACGCCTTTACCGGTCAGGAGGCCACCGCCTATTACGCCAAGACGAAGAACGAAAACTTCAATCAGATTTTGGATGTGGTTGCCGATATGTACCTGGACCCGATTTTCGATACGAACGAAATCAATAAAGAAAAAGGCGTCATAATCCAAGAAATAAATATGTACGAGGACACGCCGTCGCGGCGCGTGGCGGAATTCTTTATGCAACTTGTTTATGGCGACCAGCCGGCGGGATGGGATATCGCTGGGCGGAAAGAAGTGATAGAAAGAATCACCAGGAACGATTTCATAAAATATCGCGGAGAACATTACGTTCCGCAAGCGACGATTGTGACTATCTCAGGCGGTTTCAAAGGAGTAGGCTTGATAAATAAAATTGAGAAATATTTCTCCGCTTTAAAGCCGGGGACGAAAAGCAGTAAATTAAAAGTAAAAGAAGCTCAGTTGAAACCGCGCGAATCCGTGAATTTCAAAGATTCCGACCAGACGCATATGGTGCTCGGTTTCCGCGCTTTTGGTATTCACGATAAGCGCCGGCTTGTGCTTCAAGTTGCCTCTGAAGTTTTGGGCGGTGGAATGAGTTCCCGTCTTTTTAAAAAAATCCGCGATGAACTGGGTGCAGCTTATTATGTACGCGCCGATGCCGACCTGTATTCCGATCACGGCCTGTTTGAAATGGCGGCTGGCGTGGATCATAAGAAACTGGAGTCGGTTATCAAAGCCGGCCTTCAGGAATTTGTCCGGCTTCGGGACGAGCTGGTAAGCGAAAAAGAGCTAAAAAAAGCCAAAGAACACCTAATTGGGAATTTATACCTTTCGCTTGAAACTTCAGATGAGTTGGCTCATTTCTATGGCAGTCAGGAGGTAAGCGGGCTGAAACTTTCATCGCCTCAAGAACTCGCGAGAAAAGTGAATAAAGTGACGGCTGAGGATGTGAGGAATGTAATGAGGCAGATTATTAAAAATAGCCGGCTAAACCTCGCGCTTATCGGGCCCTTTAAGAAGAAGAGTTTCCTTGATATATTAAAGGTATAATCAGGGGGTTATGAATTCTCTTCAAAAAATAGAAATCAGTTGGACGTCACTCTGGAGGATATTTATCTTCTGCGCCATCATCGCAATGATTTATTTTGCTTGGGATGCTTTTTCGGTACTTCTCGTCGGTATAATGCTTTCCTTGGGAATAGAGCCGTCCGTGAATTTTATCGGGGAGAAGATGAAACTAGGCCGGGTTTTTGCCGCCATAGTCGTCATGCTTTTCCTGCTTTTGGTTTTTGCCGGAGCGTTTTATCTCGTGATGCCCGTGGTATTCAATGAACTTTCCGGATTCCTGGGCCATTTCACTCAGTCCCTTTCTTCCATTTTCAGTATTAATTTTCCCGGCGCGGATTTGCAAAGTTTGGGTCTAGACCAGGTTTTGAATTTTGTCGGCGGCGTGGGTACCACTGTTCCGGGTGCCATATCAAAAATCTTCTCCAGTATTCTTTTGGTTTTTTCGGCGCTCATCATAACGCTTTATTTGAGTATTGAAAAAGGAGGCGCGGAAAAAATGGTTCGGGTTATCTTGCCGGATTCTTATGAACGTCCTGTTTTAGCCATCTTTAGCGCATTTGAAACGAAGATGCGTCGTTGGTTGGGTGCCCAGCTGCTTATCAGTCTATCTATGGGGTTACTTGTTGGTTTTGGAATGTGGATTATCGGCGTACGCTACGCGTTGCTTCTGGGGATCGTCGCCGCTATTTTTGAAGTAGTTCCTATTATAGGTCCAGTAATGACTGGAGCGGTGGCATTTCTGGTTTCCATGGCGGATTCAACCATGCTCGCCGTTTACGCAGTCATTTTCTTCTTCGTGATACAGCAATTTGAAAGCTATATTCTCATTCCCATTATAATGGGGAAAAGCATGCGGGTTCATCCCGTAGTTGCGGTTGTTTCTATTTTAGTCGGGGCTCAGCTTGCCGGATTTATTGGCGTTATATTGGGTGTGCCGATAGCAGTTCTAGTTCAAGAGGTTTTCAATTATCTGGCGGAAAATAAGGGAAAATAATCGGCTCTGAATTAAGGGATGAAAAGAAATTTCTATATTACTACAACGCTTCCGTACGTAAACGCGCGTCTCCATATCGGGCACGCGCTTGAATTCGTGCAGGCAGACGTAATTGCGCGTTATCACAAAAAACTCGGGGACGATCTTTTCTTCAATACCGGCACCGACGAACACGGCCAAAAGATATACGAAAAGGCGCTGAAAGAAAAAAAGGATCCGCAGACATACGTGGATGAGTGCGCGAAAGAATTCAAGGAAGTTTTAAGGGCGCTTAGCATTCTTCCGGAGATCCATTTTATCCGGACGACGGACGCGCATCATGTGGCGGCAGCGCAGGAATTTTGGAAAAGGTGCGATAAGAACGGAGATATTTACAAGAAAAATTATAAAATAAAATATTGCGTCGGGTGTGAATTAGAAAAGACGGATTCGGAACTTACGGACGGAAAATGTCCGATTCATCCCAATCTTACGCTGGAAATAATAGACGAAGAGAACTATTTCTTCCGCTTTTCAAAGTATCAACGCGCGCTTCTGGATCTATATGAAAGGTATCCGGATTTCGTTTTGCCTGCCCACCGGCTCAAGGAAATAAGGAATTTCGTGGCGGCCGGACTTCAGGACTTCAGCATCTCGCGGCTTGAGAGCAAAATGCCTTGGGGTATTCCGGTGCCGGGGGATGAAGCTCAGGTAATGTATGTTTGGTTTGACGCGCTCGTGAATTATGTTTCCACGCTCGGATGGCCGGAAAATAAGGATAATTTTGAGAGATTCTGGGGGACGAAAGAAAATCCCAATACGTTTCAGATAGCCGGCAAGGACAATCTGCGCCAACAATCGGCGATGTGGCAGGCGATGCTTTTTTCGGCCGGTCTGCCGCCGTCGCGGCAAATTCTCATCCATGGTTTTGTGAATATCGGCGGAGAAAAAATAAGCAAGTCCGCGGAGAATTATATTGATTTGTTTGAATTTGCGAATAAATACGGCACGGACGCCGTGAGATTCTGGCTGCTCCGCGAAATGAACCCGTTTGAAGACGGAGATTTCACGATTGAAAAATTCAGGGAGAGCTATAACGCGAACTTAGCGAACGGGCTCGGGAATTTCACCGCGCGAGTGCTGACGCTCGGTTCGTCGCTCGGTAAGTTTGAAGCGCCGGAGGTTTCAAAAGAAGTTTCGGAGAAAATAGAGGCCGTTAAAAAAACGGTTGCCGAGAAATTAAACGAGTTTAAATTTCACGAAGCGCTCAGTGCGATTTGGGGTTTGCTCGCCTTTGGCGACAGTTATATCAATGAAAATAAACCCTGGTCAATAACGGATTCAGACAAGAAGAAGAGCGCCGTTTTTGACATGGTAGTTGTTTTGGATAATGTAGCCGCGCTGCTTCAACCGTTTATGTCGGGAACTTCCTTGAAAATAACCGAGAATATAATCTGGTCCGGCGATAAAATTGAAATAAAAAAGGCAGGAATTCTATTTCCGCGCCTCTCTTAGTGATGGATGTAAAGTTTTTTGACGCTCATACGCACGTAAATCTCGCGGCGTTTAAGGATGACTACCGTGAAACAGTAAATCGCGCGCTTGCGGCCGGCGCGGGTATGGTGAATGTGGGAACGCAGAAAGACACTTCTTTGCGGGCGGTGGAAATTGCGCGGGAATTTAGGGATATGCCGGTCTTTGCGGCAGTCGGTCTGCATCCAATCCACACGGGTAAATCGTTCCATGACACTGAAGAATTAGGCAACGGCGAAGCCGCAAAAGCGTTCAATGGCCGCGGAGAGATTTTTGACTATGAGTATTACAAAAAACTGGCGCTGGATTCAAAAGTAATTGCGCTCGGCGAGTGCGGCTTGGACTATTTCAGAGTTGAAAATAAAGAGGCTAAAGAAAAGCAAAAAACCGCGTTTTTAGAACAAATAAAGCTGGCCCATGAAGTGAAAAAACCGCTTATGATTCATTGCCGCGCGGCATTTCCCGATCTGATAGATATCTTATCGGCCAATATTAATTCGTTAAATGTCGTACCCGGCATTATTCATTTTATGAGCGGCACGAAGGACGAAGCGAAAAAACTGCTGGATTTGGGATTTTACTTTACGTTTGGCGGTGTAATTACATTCGTCCGCGATTACGATGAAATAATAAAACTCATCCCCTTAGATAGGATTTTAAGCGAAACCGACGCGCCTTACGTGGCCCCAACCCCTTATCGGGGCCTGCCCGGCCAGGGGAAGCGTAACGAGCCGGCGTATGTTATTGAAGTGGTAAAAAAATTGGCGGAAATCAAGAATATGTCGCTGGACGAAATTTCACCGCAAATTTTGAAAAATACCGCGATTTGCTTTAATCTGGAAGTAAACCAATGAAGAAAAAGAAATATGATTTTAACAAGATAGAAAAACACTGGCAGAAAGAGTGGGAAAAATCCGGTATCTATAATGCGAAAGACGGCTCAAAGAAAAAGAAGTGGTATTCGCTGATTGAATTTCCGTACCCTTCGGGCGTCGGGCTTCATACGGGTCATATTCGCTCCAATACCGCGATGGATATAATTTCCCGGAAGCGGCGAATGGAGGGCTACAACGTGCTTTACCCCATTGGTTGGGATGCCTTTGGTTTACCAACCGAAAACTACGCTATTGCGACAGGAATTTCTCCTCAGGCCGCGACAAAGAAAAACACGGATACTTTCCGCCGCCAGTTGAAATCGCTCGGTTTCTCTTTTGATTGGAAGAGGGAAATAAATACAACAGACCCCGAATATTACAAATGGACGCAATGGATGTTTTTGAAATTTTTTGAAAAAAAACTGGCCTACAAGGCGGCTCAGCCGATAAATTGGTGCCCGAAGGATAAAATTGGACTTGCGAACGAAGAAGCAGTGGGCGGAATTTGCGACCGGTGCGGCGGTCCGGTGGAAAAAAGATACAAAGAGCAGTGGATGATAAAAATCACGGCTTATGCCGAAAAACTTTTGGAGGGTCTCAAGAACGTTGATTTTTTGGATAAAATAAAAACCCAGCAGACAAATTGGATAGGACGCTCCGAGGGAGCGGAGATTGAGTTTAAGGTAAAAAGCCATCCATTCTCCATAAAAGTTTTCACTACCAGGCCGGACACGCTTTTCGGCGCGACTTATATGGTTCTTGCCCCGGAACATCAATTAATTGAAGAGTTAAAAAGCCACATCACGAATATCAAAGAAGTGAGGGATTATGCCGTGGCGGCGAACAAAAAATCTGAGATGGAGCGAACTACGGAAGAAAAGGAAAAAACCGGCGTTGAGCTCAAGGGGATAAAGGCGATCAATCCGGCGAACAGCGAAGAAATTCCCGTCTTCATTGCCGATTACGTGCTTGCTTCCTACGGCACGGGCGCCATTATGGCTGTTCCGGCGCACGATGAGCGAGATTCTGCCTTCGCAGATAAATTCAATCTTCCAAAAAGGCAAGTTATCGCGGAAGGCCCATCACATAAAATTATTGGTAAAGAATTCATATATACAGGAGAAATTGGTTTCCTCGTGAATTCAGGAAAAAGATTTGACATGATGGACGTTGAAAAAGCGAAATGGGAGATCACGAAACTTGTGGGCGGAGAGAAAAAAATTCAATATAAGCTTCGCGACTGGGTTTTTTCACGCCAAAGATATTGGGGCGAGCCAATACCGATTATCCATTGCCCGGATTGCGGATATGTTGCCGTTCCGGAAAAGGACTTACCAGTGAAGCTTCCGCCCGTGAAGAATTACAAGCCGCGCGATGACGGCCAATCGCCGCTTGCCTCTGTTTCTGCTTGGGTGAACGTGAAGTGCCCGAATTGCAAGGGCCCCGCAAAGCGGGAGACCGATACAATGCCGAATTGGGCGGGTTCCAGTTGGTATTTTTTGCGCTACATTGATCCGAAAAACAAAAAAATATTCGCCGATTTTAATAAATTAAAATATTGGATGCCGGTGGATTGGTATAACGGCGGGATGGAACATACGACCCTCCATCTTTTGTATTCAAGATTTTGGAACAGGTTTTTATATGATTTAAAACTCGTGCCATGCGCAGAACCGTATCAAAAAAGGACGGCGCACGGGATGATTCTGGCCGGCGGCGGCGTGAAGATGTCCAAATCAAAAGGGAATGTAGTTGACCCGGATCCGCTCATCAAAAATTTCGGCGCGGACGCCCTGCGCCTTTATGAAGTGTTTATGGGACCTTTTGACCAGATGATTGCCTGGGATGAACGGGGTATTTTAGGCACCAAAAGATTTTTAGACCGGGTTTGGGAAATCGCCCAGACAAAAGTAATCAAAAAGCCGGCGGATAAGAAGATGGAACAACTTATCCATAAAACCGTAAAAAAGGTATCCGAGGATGTTGAGAAAATGGCTTTTAATACGGCCGTGAGCGCGCTTATGATTTTTACAAATAGTTGCGCCGTTGCGCCGGAAGTGCCCGCGAAAGTTTGGGGAAAATTCATTCTGTTGCTTGCCCCCTTTGCCCCTCATATTGCCGAAGAATTGTGGTTCATGTTGGGTAATAAAAAAAGCGTCCAACTGGAAAAATGGCCGGATTTTGACGCTCAGCTTGCCATCGAGGAGGATTTTGATTTGGTGGTTCAGGTAAACGGAAAGTTAAGGGCGATGTTCAAAATGCCCCGCGGTTCCTCTCAAAAAGAAGTTGAGGTTGCGGCTCTTAAAGACGCGAGAATAATCGCCTTTCTTGCGGGCCAAAAACCAAGGAAAATTATCTTCGTCCCGGACCGCTTAATAAATTTCGTCATTTAATCTAATATATTGGAGATGGGCAAAATTATTTGGATAATCGTTATCATTATCGTGGCAGTGGCGCTTTATAACGCTTTTACGCATATTGGAAGCGGAATAAAATTTGAAAGCATATCCGGTTTTTTCAAAATTCCTTCGGGATTGTATGGAAGTAAAAATTCGGCGCCCGTGAAACTTTCCCTAAATGCAAGTAATAATAATTCAAACAACCAAACCTCAAATCAAACTTCAGGTCAAACTAATCAGCCGAACGCATCGACAAATCAAGCGATCACTCCGCCTTCGGGTTTTGCGGTTGACGATCTTTCCCCGTATTACGGCCAGATAAAAATCAGTTCAGTATCTCGTGGTGGTTTCGGTAGCTATAACTATTTTATTCTTTCTATTAGCTATTCTCTTTCCAAACCGATTAATATTACTGGCTGGCATCTGGAGTCCAATACCGGATATGTTTTGATTCCGACAGCCGTTCCGGATTACAGTCCCGGTGGCGTAGCGCCGAGCGCTGATATTATTTTGGGTAAATCGCAAAAAGTTACTTTTTACAGCAACGCGAGTCCGCTCGTTACGAATTTAAGAATTAATAAATGTCTTGGTTATCTGAATAATACCTATAAATTTAATCCGGCTTTGCCGAATAATTGTCCACAGATGTACAGCCGCCCCGAGATAAGCTCTTTCACCGGCGCGTGCCAGAGTTTAATCATATCTCTTTCAAATTGTTCCTCGCCTAAGCCGGACGATCTGAATAAACTATCCTATTATACGGATATAGCGTGCAAAGAATTTATAAACAGCCGTTTCAATTACAATGGTTGCTACAATAATCACCGCAGTGACGCGGATTTCTTCAAGGATGAATGGATAGTCTGGCTTGGCGGCCTTTTGAATTTTGACCCCATCCACGACAAATTGAACCTTTTTGATTCAAGGGGTTTGCTTGTGGACCAAAATATCTACTAAAATCCTACTTTCTCTCGGTGAGCGTTATTTTCACCTCGCGTTCACGCCCGGCACGGAGGAGTTTTACCGCGATTTCCTGTCCAACTTCGCAGTCCTCCAGAAAATCCTGAAGAGCGCTGTCCGGAGCTATCTTTTTTCCGTTCCACTCAAGGAGAATGTCCTGTTCCAATATTCCCGCTTTGTCGGCCGGACTTTTGGGAATGACGGCGGTTTCAGCCGCATTTTGCCGGGTAATATAAGCGCCGTATTCAACCGGAAGACCCATCTTTTCGCTCAGGTCATGATTCAACATCAAGTAGCGGAGACCGAGAAGCGGCTGGCGGATGCGGCCGTATTTTTTCAAATCACTTAAATCTTTTTCCGCCGCTCTTATGGGAATGGCAAAGTTAATGTTCTGCGCGCCCACAACGACAGCGGCATTTATTCCGATTGCGCGTCCGTAAATATCCACGAGCGGCCCGCCGGAATTCCCTGGATTGATGGCGGCGTCGGTTTGGATAAGGCCGCGCAGTTCCTGAACAACCGAAGTAGAATCAGATTTTGCCTGGACCGAGCGGGAGAGTCCGGAAACAATTCCCTTAGAAACCGTATTTTTAAAAAGTCCGAGCGCGTTTCCGATGGCGAGCACGGTTTGGCCAAGCTCAAGATTATCGGAATCTCCGAGTTCCACGGTCGGCAGATTTTTTTTGGGATTGATTTTTAAAATCGCGACATCATTTATCGGGTCGCGGGCGAGTACTTCCGCTTCGTAGCTTTCATTCATGTTCATCAGAATGGTGTAGCTCACGCCGGATTCCGCGATGACGTGTTTGTTGGTGAGAATAATACCTTTTTTATCCACGATGAATCCCGAACCGCCGCCCACTTGAACCATCCCGTGGGCGTCAATCTTTTCGGGAGGTATCCGAAGCGCGTTTGGCTTATTTTTGGATGCGGCCGGCAGTTCTTTTTTGAGTTCTTCCAGATTTTTGGAAAGTATGATTGAAACCACTGCGGGCATCACCTGCCGGATAGTCCTGATTTCTTTTTTGTTCTCGTCCCACATAGCTTTTATTCTAGCAGTTTCCATTGTTTTTCCAAAAAAAACCACCCCTCATCAGGGTGGTTAGGAAAAGGATTTATCTCCTTTTGCTCTTTTTGGCCTTTCTCTTCGGCTTCGCTTTCTTGGCCACTTTTCTTTTCTTTGCCATAGTATTTGTATTATTTTTTTTGAGCTTACGCCTTTTTTTAAAAACTAATGTTGGATTGTCGACCGTCAACCACGTTAGTTTTCTAGCAACCTGCTACTCTGAGTTAATTATACAACAAAAATTTAAATAAAACTTGTGGATAACTCCGTTTTTTGCTTACTTCAAAATTTTTTCCGGAAAAATATAGTCCGTCCCCCGCAGCAAGTCATAGAGTAATGATTGAATTTCACTCGCTTTGCTGGCAAATAAAAAAATTTAAACTAAAAGCGGGATGATATTAAACCATCCCGCTTCGTGTAACGCAATAAATCGTCTAATAAATTCTTTTAAGAAAGGTGCTTGGAGATGAGCTTCGTCATTTCAAACATATTGACGACTTCTTTGCCACCGAACACTTTCTTGAGGTTCGCATCGGCATTTATATTGCGTTTATTCTTCGGATCTTGCAGGCTTGAGCCTTGTCTTAAACTGTTTCCTTTTTTCCCGTTTTCGTCTTCGTATGCATCACCCTTAATATACATCCAAAGCTTTTTCACGACTTCCGATCTTGGCATCGGTCCCTTGCCGACCACGGCGGCTAATTCAGGGCTGATATTCATCGGCTTCATGAACGCGGAATTGCTTTTTGCCATATTATTTGATTAACTTTTTAACTTTTAACTAATAACTTATAACAAACTAGTTGTATGTTATGGGTTATTGGTTGTTTGTTTAATAATTCCCGACCTTTTAAATCTTAAGTCAATAATAACCGATAGTAGAATCTGGTCAATTTTAATCTTATTTTGCGGAGGCAGAAGGATTCGAACCTTCGAGGGGATTTCTCCCCTAACATCTTAGCAGGATGCTGCCTTAAACCACTCGGCCATGCCTCCTCCAATGCATTGAGTGTAGATAAATTATTTAATCTAATCAAGTAAAAAGCTTGTTTTTGCGTTATTTCTCTGCTAACCTGCGAATATTATGCGTCGGCCTCCTATCATAGTGATTATGGGACACGTGGATCACGGGAAAACCACGCTGCTTGATTATATCCGTAAAACAAACCTCGCTTCGCGCGAAGCGGGCGGCATTACGCAAGCCATCGGCGCCTACGAAATAGAACATCCTTTGGCGGGCTCGGGACAAGTGAAACAAATCACGTTCGTGGATACGCCTGGTCACGAAGCATTTTCTAATATGCGCGCTTACGGCGCGAACGTTGCCGACCTTGCGGTGCTTGTGGTTGCCGCCGACGACGGCGTAAAGCCGCAGACGAAAGAGGCGCTTGAAACTATTTTAAAGAGTAAGACGCCGTTCGTAGTCGCGATAAATAAAATAGACAAAAATAACGCCGATATTGAGGGAACAAAAAAAAGTTTGCTGCAAATCGGGGTATTTCTGGAAGGCTATGGCGGCAATGTTTCTTACCAACTTATTTCCGCGAAGACCGGCGAAGGGATAAATGAACTTTTGGATCTGATACTGCTCGCAACCGAAATGGAGAATCTGGAAACTGTGCCGGATATAAATTCGGGCATTATTATGACGAGCCGCCGCGACCCCCGCCGGGGGATATTGGCCGGCATAATTTTAAAGAACGGCAATCTGAAAATAGGCCAAACAATTGGCACGGCGAGCGCGTTCGGGAAGATAAAATCAATGGAAAGTTCGGTTGGGGAGAGAATCGGCGAACTTGGGCTTTCCGCACCGGCTTTAATCGTGGGTTTTGACGAAATTCCCCAGGTTGGCGAGGAATTCCTGGCCGGAGACGAGGAAATGGTCAGGAAATTCTCGGAAATTAAGAAATCCGAAAGCGCGCTTATTGCTCCCGGAAAATCTTCCACAAGCGTTGAGGGCAGCGAAACGGCAAACCTCGTCTTAAAGGCGGATGAAACAGCTTCACTTGAGGCGCTCAAGGGAATGATATTGAAAATGCCGCTCGGCGTTTCGGTAAAGATCACTGATGCGAGTGTCGGGAACATTACTGAAAACGACGTGAAATTCGCGCTTAATACGAATGCCGCCATAATTGGATTTAAAATCAAAACCGACAAAGCCGCCTTTAATCTAGCGAGCACGCAGAAGATCATGATCATTGAATCGCCGATTATCTATGAACTGGAAAAGAACATCAAAGAATTCGTGAAAAAGATGATTCCGAAAGAAATGCGGAGATTGGAAATATTGGCCGTTTTCGGCGAAGCGAAAGGTAAGGAAAGAGTCGTAGGCGGGAAAGTGATATTGGGACCGATAAAAAATCAAGAGCCATTTGAAGTTTGGCAGGATAAAAAAATCATCGGACGGGGAAGAATCATCAATCTTCAGTTACAGAGAAAAGACATTCTTCAGGCGGAAACGGGAAGTGAGGTTGGTTTGCTTACGGTCAGCGATGAGCCGATTAAAATCGGTAATAATTTAATTTTTAGCGACGGAGAATGAGACCTTACAGAAATTTGAAAATCGCCGCTTTGATTCAGGAAAAATTAAGCGAAATTTTTGTCCGCGAATTCAACTTTGAAGGCGCGCTCGTAACTATCGTGGGCGTGGACGTGGATGAGAAACTGGATAAGGCCTTCGTGAAATTAAGCATCCTGCCTTTTCAAAAGGGCCCCGAAATGTTTACAATGATTGATAAGAGCCGGCGCGCGTTGGAGCATAAACTGCTCCGCATCATGAATATCAAGCCGATGCCGCGACTGGTTTTTAAAATTGAGCAGTAATGGCCTGGTAGCCAAGTGGTAAGGCAAGGGTCTGCAAAACCCTTATACGTGGGTTCAATTCCCGCCCAGGCCTCCGGTATTAATGCCCGGGTGGCGGAACGGTTTACGCAGAGGACTTAAAATCCTCGACTCGAAAGGGTTTGTGGGTTCGAATCCCACCCCGGGCACTTTAATATAAGTAAATTATTTTCTCGTATACTCACCCGTTCTAAACGGCCTTCGAAATAAGCTTATCCAGATATTATCCAAAAGGGAAAGCAATCCTATTTTAATTACCCCGTGCGCTTCAATTCTCCGGCCGGAGGAGTATATCGGCAAACTCATGGTGAACTTTACCCTACCAACCTTACTCATCCGAAAAGCCACATCGGCATCTTCTCCCCAGAATGTCAGGTTCGTATCATAGCCGCCTATTTTATCAAGAGCATTCTTTCTTAAAACGAAATTACCGCCTTGGAGAATCGCCCCGCCGTGGAAAATTCGTTGGCCGATGAAGCTGACCAAAGCGCCCAGACCAAAAAAAATTTTCACCATAAAATTCTTGAATTTGGACAGATCGTAATAAATGAAAGGGCCGCTTAAAGCGACTAATTTTTCGTCCTTTGAAAATTCATTAAGGACTTTAACCACCCATTTAGGCGTAAGGCGGGTGTCGGCATCTATATTTGCTATCAGGTTGCCGCCCGAAGCCAGGTAGCCGGTCTGCCGGGCTTGAACAAGCCCTCTCTTTGGTTCGTTGATTATCCTTACTCCACTGAAACTCTCCGCTACTTTTTGCGTTCCGTCGGTACTTGCGTTGTTCACCACTATCACTTCCATCTCGTATTCGTCGGTTCCTCTTTCTTTAATTATGGATTTCAGGCAATCACTCAAATACGCTTCCTCGTTATAGGCCGGGATGACAAAGCTTATTTTCATATTTGTTTATTATTTGGATTTTTCATGATTTTTAATCGCTTTAACATATATATTTTCCCATTCCTTCGCGATGTTCTCAACCCTGAATTTCCCGACCGATTCTTTACCGCCTGCGCCGAGTTTTTTTCTGAGGATGTCATCGGTGAGAATGATTTTGAGTTTTTCCGCTAAAGCGCGGTAATCTCCCGGTTCCACAATAAAACCGTTCCATTCGTTTATAAATTCCGGAAGAGCGAGCGCGCGAACGCCCACGGCTGGCAGGCCACAGGATAAAGATTGGGTAAGCGTCATACTCTGAGTTTCTGATGTGCTCGCTATGGCGAATGTTTCGCAGGCGCCATAAACCTCGGCCACTCCGGATTTGGGAAGCGTCCCGAGAAATTTTACGTTCTTTTCTATTCCCAGTTCCACAGTTAGTTTTTTCAGGCGTTCAAATTCGCTCCCGTGTCCGGCGATGGCGAGATTTACCGAAGGAATCTTTTCTTTGACTATCGCCATGGCTCGGATAACTACGTCAACGTTTTTCTCCGGTCCTAGCCGGCCGACGCAGCACACCGCGAGTTCCGAAAGGCCGAACTTTTTCTTCAATTCTTTTTTTCTCTCCACGGAAGCGGGTTTGAAAACGGGGTCTATTGGATTTGAAAGAGTTCGGTGAGGACGGTCAAAACCGTTTTCCAGCATTTCTTTGAAAGCGATATCCGATGGGGAGGTGACTAAGCTGCAAAAATTGTAATACCAGGCCTGGTAACGCAGGATGGATTTTTTGAACCATTCTTTTTGGATTGGGCCGAAACGCAAGAATTCGCCCAAGGCCGTGTGGTTCGTTCCGACAAGAGGTTTTCTTAAAATTTTAGCCGCCGCTAAACCCTCCAAGCCGACGCCATACATGAATTGAGTGTGAATCACGTCCGGATTGACTTTTTTATGAAAAGCCAGCGCAAACCCGTCGGTATCACTATCCGGCTTTGGCCGGTACTGCCGGCGCCTCTAAAGGGAATGGAATAAAAACGGCGGACTAGAACGTTTCCGCCAAGATCCGGCTCGCGGAAAGGCAGATTAGACATCTTGAAATCTCTTTCCGAATATTTCGGAGCGAAAATGACAATATGATGGCCGAATTTGCCGAGTTCCGTGGCCGAAGCAATAATGGAGTCCGAAACCCCGCTTAATTCCGGATAGAAGTTGTCCGAAAAAATGGCGATTTTCATAAACCAGTTTTTATTCTAACCTAATAAAAAGGTTATGTCTCTCTTGTATTCAATCGGCCAATGGGTTTTAACGAACGGCTATACGGTGATGTTTATCGGCATGCTCATTGAAGGGCCGGCTGTCACCGCCGCCGGCTCGTTTGCCGCAAGTTTGGGATATTTTAACATCCAGATGGTCTTCATCCTCTCAATATTAGGCAACATCGTTCCGGATATTATCTTCTACGCTTTGGGATTCTGGGGGCGCAACAAAATTTTGAACCGGTGGGGCCACCACGTCGGGCTTTCGGAGAAACGACTGGAGCATCTGGAAAGATTGTTGGCTACTCATCCCGGCAAAACCATGTTTGCGATAAAAATGGTGCCCACGCTCGCCGCCCCGGGTCTCATCGCGGCTGGCGTGGCGCGCATGTCGCTTAAGGTTTATATATGGTGGAGCGCAATAATAACCATACCCAGCTCCCTGTTTTATCTTTTAATCGGTTATTATTTCGGCGCCACTTACAATAGTATCATTCAGTACGTGGGTTATGGCAGTTATGTTTTGGGAGGAATCCTAATATTGTTTTTCTTGGTTATCTACGCGAACCGGAAAATAATGAAAAAAATCGCGGAGCGCGTGGAAAAGATTTAAACGGGCGGGAAAAGTGCTTCTTTATCTTTTTAAAAAGTTTTTCCGTGATTTTGAAAATCGTGTAGGTTATGAAAAATGCAGCAAAGACGTCTATTGAGTAGTGCAGGCGCGCCATAAGCACCACTGCCCCGAAAAAGACCGAAGCCGCAAGACAGAAATATCTCATCGGTTTCTTATCCCAAAGAATCAAAGCCATCAAAAAAGGCAGGCCCGTGTGGCCGGAAAAAAACAAATCGTTTCCTGAAGTGAAAACACCTAAAACACCCAAGGAGCTTATTTGTACATTCCCCATAAACGGACCGATATGGGTCAAACTTATCGCCGCCGAACGAATTAAGGTAAAAAGTGCGATGCTATTCAACGAGAAAGGAATTTTTTTCGGCTCAAAAATAAGATAAACGAAAATAATAAACCAAAAAACCAAAGGACCGTAGATAAAAAGCCCATCCACGTCAAAAAGAGGGATATTGTTCAAAATAATATCCGTTACGGGCTGGCTCGCGCTCTCTGTGGCATACATTATCGCGAAGAAAGCTATAACTATGCTTGTGGCTAGGAATAGAAAACCTCCAATCACAGAAAAAATAAATTTCCTGTCTTTAAAGCAAAGTTTGTATTTTTCCGATAAGCTCAAATTCATTCCTCTTTTATTCTACCATTTATTTTAAGTACGAATCACTGGTCTGACGAACCAATCGTTTGTCGGGAGTTGTGCACATGCTCTGCGGGGAAATTAGTTTGTATAATAAGATAACTAATGGAAAATATTATCACAAGGAACGCAACACATTCCTATACGTTGTCCGACACGAACTTTGTATTAAGCGAGGGGGAGAGAAAATACGTTTTCAAGATTCGCGACCTTCCAAAGGAGGAAAAACCCCGCGAGAAACTCATTAAATACGGCCCTAATGCGTTGTCGGTAAACGAACTTCTTGCTATTGTGCTCGGGGTCGGCACTAAAAAAGAAGAAGTATTAGCCATGTCCCGTCGCATACTCAAGGAGTACGGGGAGAAAGCCATTATTAATCAGAGAGACCCGCGGAAAATTCAAGAAACGCTCGGAATTCCCATTACTAAAGCGTGTCAGATAACGGCTTGCTTTGAGTTGGGGCGGAGATTTTTTAAATCCAATTCAGGGGGCCGCCCGCTCTATCTGCGCACTCCGCGCCAGGTGTATGAATATCTAAAGGATATGGGGAATCTGACAAAGGAACATTTACGCGGATTATATTTGAACGCCCATTATCATCTCGTCCACGACGAAATCATTTCCATGGGCAGTCTCACGGCCAATATCATTCATCCCCGGGAAGTATTTCTCCCCGCAATGGAACATTCGGCATCGGCTGTCATCTTGGTTCATAATCATCCCTCCGGAGTGGCTGCTCCGAGTGATGCGGACATTGAAATAACTCGGCAACTGGTTGAAGCCGGAAAACTGATGGGTATAGAAGTGCTTGATCATATCATCATAACCAGTAAAACATTTGTCAGTATCTTTCCGATAAAATCATAATTATGTTTGCCGCCACCAGAAATAACAAAAACACGTTCGGGAATTTTATTATTTCATGCGAAGCGCCGGGATTTATCCCTCCGTTCGTGCTCCGCGACGAACCGGCCGACCGGTATCAAATAAACCTCTCGGATTATTTTTCTATTACCTATGAAAAGTTTTCCACCCGTCTCAAAAAATTCAAAGATTTTTCAAATATTCCAAATGTCGCGGAGGAAAAAGAACTTATCTCGCTCCTAGAAACCCTTATTAACACAAAAGAAATGATTCGGGCAAAAGAAGAATTTGACGGCGAAAACGGCAGGGAGAAAAAATAACGCACTAAAGTGCGTTATTTTTTTGCGGAGGCGGAAGGATTCGAACCTTCGATGCCCTTGCGGACATAACGGTTTTCAAGACCGTCCGTTTCAACCACTCGCGCACGCCTCCAAAATTATCCTGTGGACCTACGGGGAATCGAACCCCGACCTCCTCCATGCCATGGAGATGTAATACCGTTTTACTATAGGCCCTTTGCCTGTGGGCGATAGAGGTATCGAACCTCTGACCTTTTCAATGTCAATGAAACGCTCTACCACTGAGCTAATCGCCCTTATTTGTTGCGAGAACATCATAACAAAACTTTACATGAGCTTCAACTTATCATATAAATACATAGCATCGCCCCCGTAGCTCAATGGATAGAGCGGATCCGTCCTAAGGATAAGATAGAAGTTCGATTCCTCTCGGGGGCACGTGCGAAGGAGGGTTGGCAGAGTGGTCTAACGCGCCGCACTCGAAATGCGGTTGGGGAGAAATCCCCTCAGAGGTTCGAATCCTCTACCCTCCGCAAAATGACGCCGCGTAAACGGCGTCTTAATTTTGCGAGAGGGTAAGTGAGCCGACTGCTCGGCTCGCGTGATGATTAGAACGCCGGAGCATGTGCCGAAGGCACGCGAGGCGGTGCCCAGCCCGAGGCGAAGCCGAGAGGCGAGGGAGAATCCTCTACCCTCCGCAATAAAAACGAACGCAATAATGTATTCTTTCCTCATTTTCAGAAAAATTTTCGCGATGAATCGGAAAATCAGAGTTATCCACAGTTTTTAAAAATTTTTTAGTGTATAATTAACTTAGAATAGCAGGTTGCTATGGAACTGACGTGGTTGGTGATCGACAATCCAACATCAGCTCCGAAAATAAAGGCGTTAG
>JBEKSI010000008.1:0-16518 GCA_049997835.1 Minisyncoccia bacterium
GAGACCAACACGCTCGTCGTGGCGCGGGGGAGCGATAACCCGGCGCTCTTCAGGAAAGAAGCGGAGATTATGAACTTGAATTTCATCGAAGCGATATCCAATGCCCCCGCTCAGGGTGTCTCCGGGGCGACGCCCAAGTCTTACCCTTCGCGGGAGCATCGGATATCGCTTAAAGTAATAGCTAGAGTTCGATATCGCCAACCGCTCATTCCAGCAACGCTTATTGAAGAAGAAAGTGGAAAATATAAATTGGTTTTCAAGAAACCCGTGAAGTTCGTGGCTCCGGGACAATCCGCCGTCTTTTATGAATCCGGATTTTTTGCCGGTCTCCGCGGCCGGAGAATGCTAGGGGGTGGTATAATTTTGTAGTGTTTCCTCACGAAATATTTTTCTTCGGTTCTTTATTTTTTCTTGTCGGCGTCGGGTTGGAGAGTTTAAAATTAAATTTCCTGATTTTGTTTCTGATGGCTGGTTGCGCGGCTGTTTTTGTTTTACTGGGATTTTGGAAGAAGAACCGGCGATTTTTCTGGATTGCCGCGCTCTCGGTTTTCGTGATAATCGGCGCGCTTTATTCTTTTTCGTTTGATAAAAACTTCAAGGGAAAATTCGTTCCCAACGGCGCCAAATATAATTTCCGGGGGTTGGTCGTGAATAATCCGGTTTCGAAGGGAAATTATCAGGATTTAAACGTAAAAACTAAATTATCCGGCGCCGAGGTGATTATTCTCGCGAAAGTGCTCCGCTATCCGGAATATCATTATGGCGATTTGTTGGTTCTTAACGGCCAAATAGACAAGCCGGAACCGGAGGGATATGCCCAATATCTCACGAAAGAGGGAATAAGCGGCGTGATGTTCAATTCTGAATTAAATTTAATTGCGTCCAATCAAGGTTCATTGTTAAAATCCCTTTTATTTAAATTAAAAAATTCCATAGTGGATGATTTCGGCAAATTTCTGCCTTATAAGGAATCGGCTTTTCTCTCCGGATTGGTTTTGGGAGAGCGAAGCGATTTTTCGGAAGGATTCAAGACGGCGATGCAGACAAGCGGGACGACGCATCTGGTCGCGCTTTCGGGATATAACGTAACCCTCATTATCTCCGCTTTTATGGCGATATTCCTCACATTTTTCAGAAGAAAAACATCATTTTTTCTGGCTTTTATATTTTTAATTGCCTTCGTCTTAATGACCGGCGCCGAGGCCTCCGTCGTGCGCGCGGCGATTATGGGCGCGCTTGTCGTCGTGGCTAAAGAAAGCGGGCGGATTTGGAATCCTAGGAACGCGATAACGCTCGCCGGGCTTTTGATGGTGCTCGTAAATCCCAAGGTGCTGGTTTTTGACGCCGGTTTTGAACTGTCATTTCTCGCTCTCGTAGGCATTGTTTATCTGAGGCCCGCCATTCAAAGATATTTTAGGATAAAAGAAGAGGCCGGAGTTTTTTCCTGGCGGGACAATCTGCTCACGACCGGCGCCGCCCAATTGATGGTCGTGCCGGTTCTCATCCAAAGCTTCGGCAGTTTTTCGCTGATATCGCTTGTTTCAAATATTTTAATTCTCGGACTCGTTCCTTACACAATGATTCTTGGTTTTGTCTCCGCCGTATTTTCCAGAATCTCTTATTGTTTAACTTTGGTTCTAAACTGGTTTATCTGGCCGTTTTTGAGGGCCGAAACCGGCATCATAGAATTCTTCGGCCGTTTCGGATTATCGCTTAATTTATCTTTGAGTTGGGTGTTTATATTAATCTATTATTCTTGCTTAATGTTCTTCATCTATCGTTCAAATAAAATAAGAACAAGTCAGGCGCTATGATTAATTATAGCGCCTGGTAAGTTTAAGAGAGTTTAAGGAAATGAAAGAATACGCGAAAGATTTTATTGAGATTAACGAAAAGAAAATATCTTCCGTTCTGATTTTGTTTTTTGTTCTGGATGTTCTGGTATTCCGGCAAATCGCGGGAGCGTCGGGCGCAAAGAGCGCATTTTTGTATTTTTTGCCGGTTGGGCAAGGAGATAGCGAGCTCGCGATTTTGCCTGGAGGGGTGAAGATGCTCGTGGACGGCGGGCCGCCGGATTCTTCGGTTCTCAATGGTTTGGATAAGATATTTTCTCCGCGCGACAGGTACATAGACATGGTTATTATGACTCATCCCCAGCAAGATCACTTTGGCGGATTAGTTGAGGTCTTGAGGCGTTATAAAATAGGAGTGTTTATTTGGAACGGGGAAACGGGGGACAATCCGGCGGTAAGAGACCTTCTTAGCGTTGTTTATGAAAACAAAATACCGAATTTGGTTCTCGCCGCCGGAGACGGAATAAAATACGGCGGCAGTCAGATGAAAGTTTTGTGGCCGCAAAGTCACATTGAAGGGAAAATCAACATTAACGAAGATGCGTTGATCTTCGATTTAGAAAGCGGCGGGATGAAAGCGCTCTTTACCGGAGACGCGGGCGAGGAGACGGAATCGGAGATTTTAAAGGTTTTCCCCGAGTCGGTGGACGTGCTGAAAGTCGGCCATCACGGCTCCAAATTTTCCTCTTCGGAAGATTTTTTGAGCGTCATTAGGCCGAAAGTCGCGGTGATAGAAGTAGGGAAGAACACTTACGGCCATCCCACGGCGGAGGCTTTGAATCGGCTCGCGGATGCCGGTGCGAAGATATTTCGCACCGATAAAGACGGCCTCATAAAGCTGGAATCTTCAATTGGCGCCTTGAAGATTCTGAAAATGGAGTAGGCGTCATATTTTTCGGGTAGAGTCAATCTTTTATGCACAGATGCCGGAATTGCGTCCGGCGGGGCGGCGGTATAATTAATAGTGATCCTGCCCGTTCTAGATTCCGGATCAAATAATCCTTATTAGGGATGCTCAATCGTTCAATGCGACGGAGAATCACACTTTTTCTTAAGTATTGAATCTAAGCAATACCCACTTTGGCAAATGCCGGGATTAATCTAGGGGCGGGATTTTCGTTTTTAGGGAAACTTTGCTAATATCTAAATTGCAATGAAATCTCATCTGGCGGTACTGGTTTTAATAAGTATTTTTACCGTGAGCGTTTTGGGCTTTGTCGGTTTGAATTTCGTGCACAGCCACATGAAGGGAAATTGCGTCGCGAATGTCGCTGCGGGCGTTACCTGCCCGGTAGAAGACGGCATCTTTGCTTTCGCGATTTTCCACATTAAGGCGCTCGGCGGTTTGGGTCAGGCCGCATTTTTCAGCATCTTCCCGCTTTTCCTTTTAGCCGTAATTTTTCTGGCGATAGTTTCATCGGTTACCGTTTCGGATTTTTCAAGATTAGTTTTCAGTCGGAGGTATTTCAGAAAAAATTACGAGGATAAAATCTGCGATGTCGGGCCGAAGGTTTTTTTCTGGCTCGCGCGTCTTTTAAATTCTCCGTCTCTCGCTAAGGGCGCCTAGCGAAATTTGCTGTCGGGTAATTTTCGATTCGCGCCTTAATCAAAATCCCCACAAAAGGGATTTTGTCGTTTGATTGAAAATAAAATGAACAGAAAAATTTTAGGACTCATATTCATATTGGCCGCGTTTATCGCGCTTGTCGGCGCTACGAAGTTCTCCGGCGGTTTTGAACAGTCCCTGCTCGTTTCGGCGAAGAGCGGGGAGTTCATCACGCCATTGGTTATCTTCACGGCCGCGGTGGACAGTTTGAATCCGTGCGCGTTCTCGGTTCTCTTCATTACCATTGCTTTCCTTCTCAGTTTAGGGAAAACCCGCGGCGATATTTTGAAAGCTGGCGGTTCGTATATATTCGGAATTTTTGTCACTTATTTTCTGATAGGATTGGGAATGCTTCAAGCGCTTGAAATCTTTGGTATGCCAAATTTTATGGGGAAGGTTGGCGCGCTGATTCTCGTACTTTGGGGGATTATAGTCGTTATTAACGAAACTTTTCCTTCGTTTCCCGTTAAGCTTAAACTGCCGGATACCATTCACCCGACAATAGCGAAACTTATAGAAAAGGCCTCTATCCCGGCGGCTTTCGGGTTGGGGGTGATTGTCGGCCTTTTTGAATTTCCCTGCGTAGGCGGGCCGTATCTGATGATTCTGGGGATGCTTCACGACAGTTCCACTCACCTTGCCGGCATTATATATCTCATTGGTTACAATCTGGTATTCGTTCTACCCCTTGTTCTTGTGCTCCTTGCGACCGGCAATCAAGCGGTGCTCGGAAAAATACAGGCCTGGCGCAAGGAAAACGGCAAGCAATTCCATTTATGGAGCGGTGTGATTATCATTATATTGGGTGCGATAATATTCTTGGTGTAAAAACATGGAAAACATAAATTTTGAGGAGTTAATGAAGAAGGTTGAAGAGCTGAAGAAAAGCGGCAAAGTTGACTTGTCGCTGGACGAAGATTTGAGCATCGCCGTGATGAATTTAGTGAGCTTGGAAGAGCATTTCTTCTTCACGGCGGAGAAGACGAAAAAGGACGATTATTTTGATTTATTAAGGGAAGTTCGGGAGATGAGAAAGAAATTACTGGAAAAACTGATTGATAAGCATGAGGGCGAGACGTGGTGCGTTTCCAAGCATCTGCTCGCCGCTTCAATGCGGCTGATGGAGGTGGGGACGAAGTTGGAGGGAACCGGAAAAAGAGAAGAGGCCAAAAAAATGTTTAATGACGCCTATAAACTCTTCTCGCTTTTCTGGGCTCTGCGCCTCAAGCTCATAAAAATTGATGGGATGAAGAAATCTTCCGATGACAACGGCGGCAAGCCGTGGAATTACGAGGATATAGTGAGTAAATTAATTGATTGTTGCAAAGAATAAAAATATGTCTACGAAAAATACTTTTATTGTTGTCGGCGTTCTTGTTTTAATAGCAGTAGCGACGCTTTTGGTAATTGTTTTTGCGGGCGGCCAGGCCAAACCAAATCCGGCTATTGATGTTTTTGCGGCGTGCTTAAGAGACAAGAAGGTGACGATGTACGGCGCTTATTCGTGCGTGCATTGCCAGAATCAGAAGAAGTTGTTTGGCAGCTCGTTTCAATACGTGCCTTACGTAGAATGCACGCAGGAAACGGCAAGGTGTACGGCAGCCGGGATAGAGGGTTTACCAACTTGGGTTTTGGCTGACGGAACGAAGTTATTGGGAGAACAGAGTTTTGAGGACCTTTCCAAAGCCAGCGGATGCCCGCTTCCGACCAGCACTGTCCAATAAAATAGTAAAAATGAAGATTCAAAACTTCAAAGAATTGGCCGTAACGGATTTAAGAAAAGCCGCCTTGGAAATTGCCGAAGCGGGGCTTGAAGCAATTGATACGGAGAAGGTTGTAAAAAGCGGCGTAGTTCTGAATGGAGAAATTCTTAAAGTTAAGAATCAGGAATTTAATTTAACCGGTTTTGAGCGAGTTTTTGTCGTAGGGGTGGGAAAGTGCGCGCTTGAAGCTGGTCATGCGTTAGAAGAAATTTTAGGAGACAAACTTTATAACGGCATTATTTTAGATGTCCATCCCGGCAATTTGAAAAAACTAAGGACTTTCACCGGAACGCATCCGCTTCCTACAACGGAAAATGTGAACGCCACGGCGGAAATAATCCAACTACTTTCCTCGCTTACCGAAAAAGACTTTGTGATATTTGTGATTTCTGGCGGCGGTTCTGCATTGCTTTGTCAGCCTAAAAATTTGGTTTGTCAGGATGAGAGGGATATTTTTAGCTGTCTTTTTAGGGCTGGGGCAAGCGTGGAAGAAATGAATACGTTGCGTAAGCATTTATCGCTCGCGCGCGGCGGTCATCTTGCGGCTTATTCCTATCCGGCAAGTTCAGTCGCACTCATTTTTTCCGATGTGCCGGGTGGCAACATTGAATTCATTGCTTCCGGGCCGACCGTAAAGGATACAACGACTACGGATGATGCCCGTAAGATCTTGAATAAATATGAAATTGAAAAGAAAACAGGATTGAAAATTGAGCCAATGGAAACCCCCAGAGAAGAAAAATATTTTGAAAAAATAACGAATATATTGTTTTTGGATAATATAGCCTTGGAGGTAATGAAAGAAAAAGCGGAGGAGTTAGGGTTTAAAACCGAAATTAGAACCAAAACTTTAAGCGGGGAAGCGAAAGAAGTCGGGAAGAAAATTTGCGGGGATTTAGAACAGGTGGCCGGTAAAACGGCATTGGTTTACGGCGGTGAGACGACTGTTTGTGTGAAAGGCGACGGAAAAGGCGGTCGGAACCAGGAATTGATTCTCGGCGCTTTGCCGAAGATCGGCAACGGAGAAATAATTTTATCCATGAATTCCGACGGGCGGGATAACACCGATTTCGCGGGCGCGCTCTGTGATACAATAACAAAAGAAAAAGCCGCGAAACTTGGTTTAAATTCGGAAGATTTTTTAAAAAACAACAATTCCTACGCGTTTTTTGAAAAAGTCGGGGATTACATTCTGACCGGCGACACCGGTTCCAATGTTTCGGATTTGATAGTCGCAATCAAGAAATAATTCATAAAAATGAACAAAGGTAAAAAATTAGTCTTATGGTTCAAGGAGCTCGGCATTAAAGACGTGCCGCTCGTGGGCGGGAAGAACGCCGCTTTGGGGGAAATGTACTCGCATCTCACGCCGCTTGGGGTAAATATTCCAAATGGTTTCGCGCTTACGGCCTATGCTTACCGTTTCTTTTTGAAAAAGACGGGGTTGGATAAAAAAATCCAAACCGTTTTAAAAAGCGCGGACACGAAGAATATAAAAAGCCTTCAGAAAGCGGGGAAAGAAATTCGTGAAATGATTGTCGCGGCGGAACTGCCGAAAGAGTTAGTGAAAGAAATCCGCGAGTCGTACAGAAAACTGGAGAGGATGTACGGAAAGAATTGCGATGCCGCCGTGCGTTCTTCCGCCACCGCCGAGGATTTGCCGGGCGCTTCATTCGCCGGCCAGCAGGAAACATATCTGAACGTGGTGGGTATAGAAGAAGTGCTGATCGCGACCAAAAAATGCATCGCTTCCCTTTTTACCGACCGCGCGATTTCTTACCGCGTGGACAAGGGATTTGCGAATACGGACGTGGCGCTTTCGGTGGGCGTTCAAAAAATGGTGCGTTCGGATATCGCCTCAAGCGGCGTGATATTCACGATTGATACCGAGAGCGGTTTTGATAATGCGGTGATTATCACCGGTTCATGGGGCTTGGGCGAGATGATAGTGCAGGGGAAAGTCGTGCCCGACGAATTCATGGTTTTTAAGCCGACATTAAAAACCGGTCATCGCGCGATTATTGAGCAGAATATGGGCCGAAAAAACATAAAGCTCGTTTACGCCAAGGAAGGCACGAAGAAAGTAAACGTTTCCGAAGCCCAACAGGCAAAATTTTGTCTTTCGGAGGACGAGGTGCTTACTCTCTCAAAGTGGTCAGTGGAAATAGAAAAGTATTTTTCAAAAATTCATAAGCGCTACCAGCCGATGGATATAGAGTGGGCGAAAGACGGCAAGACGAAGAAACTCTTTGTTGTTCAGGCGCGGCCGGAAACCGTGCAGGCGCTCGCGGACAAGAAAATCTACAGGGAATATCATCTTCAAAAACAAGGCAAAGAATTGATAAGCGGCGCTGCGGTGGGCGCGAAGATCGGTTCGGGGCCGGCACGGGTGATCAAAGACGTCAGGAAAATAAATTCGTTCAAAAAAGGCGAGGTGCTCGTTACGGAAATCACCGACCCGGATTGGGAGCCGATCATGAAGATCGCTTCGGCGATAGTGACGGATAAGGGCGGGCGAACTTCGCATGCCGCCATTGTTTCCCGTGAATTGGGGATACCCTGCATCGTGGGCGCGGAAAAGGCCACGAAAGTTTTAAAAACCGGGCAGAAGATAACCATAGATTGTTCTTCGGGCGAAACGGGCCATATATTCGCCGGATTGCTGCCGTTCGGCGTAACGGAGCATCACCTGAACAAAATTCCGAAACCGAAGGTAAAAGTGATGGTTAATATCGCTTCGCCGGATGAGGCCTTCAAAAATCATTTTCTCCCGGTCAGTGGCGTGGGATTGGGACGCTTGGAATTCATTATCGCTTTTCACATAAAAATTCATCCGAACGCCTTAATTGAATATCCGAAGCTTGTTTCCGAAGCGAAGAAAAATCCGGCAACGAAGAAATTGGTTGAGAAAATTGACGCGATTACGCTCGGCTATGGCAGAAAGACGGATTTTTACGTGGACGAGCTCGCGGAAGGCATCGCAAAAATCGGCGCGGCCTTCTGGCCGAACGAGGTGATAATCCGCTTCTCGGATTTTAAAACCAACGAATACAGGAAATTATTAGGCGGTGAGCGCTATGAGCCGGAAGAAGAAAATCCAATGCTGGGTTGGCGCGGCGCCTCGCGCTACTACGATCCGAAATTCAAGGACGCTTTCATTTTGGAAGTGAAGGCCCTAAAGAAAGTTCGCGAAACGATAGGGCTGACGAATGTCGTACCAATGATTCCGTTCTGCCGGACGCCAGAGGAGGGAAAGAGTGTTGTGGAAATAATGGCGAAGCATGGCTTAAACAGAAAGAAGGATAAAAAATTGAAAATTTACGTTATGTGCGAAATTCCTTCCAATATTCTCTTGGCCGACGAATTTCTGGAAATCTTTGACGGCATGTCCATCGGGTCCAACGACCTGACCCAGCTTACGCTCGGGTTAGACCGGGATTCGGGAATCGTGACTCATATCGCGAACGAGAAAAATGAATCCGTGAAAAAACTCATCGCCGAGATAATTCATAAATGCAACGCGAAAAAGAAATACATCGGCATTTGCGGCCAGGCGCCTTCGGATTATCCGGACTTCGCCGAGTTTCTGATGAAGGAGGGGATAAAAAGCATGTCTTTGAACCCCGATTCGGTCATAAAGACGATTTTGAAATTATCCAGAAAATAGATAAAATAAAAACATGGAACAAAATAAAAAACTTTATCGTTCCCGGAGCGAGCGAATGATATTCGGCTTGTGCGGCGGCCTCGGTCATTATCTTAACGTGGATCCCACAATCGTAAGGATTCTTTTCGTTTTACTCGCGATGCCGGGCGGCTTCGGAGTTTTCGCGTATCTCATAATGTCGCTCATCGTTCCTCTGGAGCCGGGGGAGAAGGATATTCATCCAAAAGAAGAAGTGAGAGAATTTGCCGAAAAAATACAAAAAGAAGCAAAAGAAGCGACTGCCGGAATGAAAAAAAGCGGGCGCTGCTGCGGTTTCAGGATTTTTCTGGGAGTGGTTCTCATTGCCTTCGGGGTTTTTCTGCTTGCCCGGCAGTTTCTCCCGTTTTTCCACATGGAAATATTTTTCTGGCCGGTGCTCGCGGTTCTTTTCGGGGTCTATCTTTTAGTGAAGGAGAAATAACCAATGAAAATCGGATTTTTTGAATTGGAGGGTTGGGAAAAGGAGGTGATAAAAAACACTTTTGCCGGCCATGATTTGTACTTCAGTTCGGAAAAAATTTCCGAGGACTCTTTGCCTACCCGGCGGGATTTCGACATTATTTCCATCTTCGTGAATTCGCAGATTACGACCGGCGTTCTGGACGCTTTTCCGAATCTGAAGTTGCTTACGACGAATTCCACGGGTTTTGACCATATCAACATTTCCGCCTGCAAAACGAAGGGGGTGGCCGTCGGATACGTGCCCGGCTACGGGAATAACACGGTGGCCGAATTCGCTTTTGGCCTGATTTTGAATCTCACGCGGAAGATCTACCAGGCGATTAACCAGATCAAAGAGCGCGAACTTTTTTCCTTTGAGGGATTGCGCGGCATTGATCTGAAGGGAAAGAACATCGGCATTATCGGCACGGGGCGGATAGGGAAGGAGATGGTAAAAATTTCAAAAGGATTCGGAATGAATGTTTCGGCTTTTGATTTGTTCAAGGACGAAGCGGCGGCGAAGGAAATGGGTTTTTCCTATCTTTCGCTTGAGGATTTGCTGAAACAATCGGATGTCATCTCCGTTCATTTGCCGCTTACCGAAGAAACCCACCATCTGATAAATATGAAGAATGTCGGTCTGATAAAAAAGGGCGCTTACTTCGTGAACACCGCCCGCGGGCCGATTGTGGAAACCGCCGCGCTTGTTTTTGCCCTTCAAAGCGGAGTTCTGGCCGGCGCGGGTTTAGATGTCCTTGAAGAAGAAGGGGCGATAAAAGATGAGATGAAATTCTTGGGTGAGGCTGCTTCCCACGAAGAGGAATTGAAAATCATGCTGGAAAATCACGTGCTGATGCGGATGCCGAACGTTTTAATCACTCCGCACAACGCCTTTAATTCAAACGAAGCGCTTTTGCGAATCTTAAACACCACTTTTGAAAACATAAACGGATTTTTAACTAACAACCGGAATCCGAAGAATTTTGTGGCTTAATCTTTCAAGATTAACGTGTGGTTGACATCTTGTTATTTTTGTAATATATTTTAGTTAGAAGTTTTTATAAAAGAGAATATTAAGAACTAAACCGAAAGGAGTTTTGTGACATGCTGGCATTTATAGAAGACCCTCAGAAAAAAATTCCGGAATATTTGAAATTAAAAGGATTATCAAACGGCTCCGGGGCCGTGCTTAATATTAAAGAAGTCACGGGGCACAGAGGATTTGATTCAAATAGTTTATTTCTGAATTTTAATTTCAACGAAAGAAACGTTGAAATCAAAAATATTTTAACAAAAGGGGATAGCCACTATAGTCTGCCGAGCAAGGTAGAGTTAGCTGGTTTTGACGAGCCTGTTCTCGGTAGGCGCATGGGCATGGATAACATTTTGATATACATAACCCAAAATGTGATTTATCTGAGATTTTTCCCCAAAATTGGTTCCAATGTATCCATATTGGAACAATTATCTCCAAAGTAAAGATAAGCGTATTGGCAATAGAAAGGCAGGTAAATTATCTGCCTTTTTTTGTTTGACTAAGCGGTTAGATTGAATTTTAATGAACTAAATGACCTCTGCGGAGATAAGGCAAAAATTCCTGGAGTTTTTCAAGAAAAAAGAGCACACCGTGATTCCTTCAGCTTCGCTCATTCCCGAGAATGACCCGACGGTTCTTTTCACGACTGCCGGCATGCATCCGCTAGTGCCGTTTTTGTTGGGTGAAGTACATCCTGGCGGGAAACGTGTCGCGTCCGTTCAGAAATGTATTCGCACGGGGGATATAGACGAAGTTGGCGACGACGTCCATTTGACGTTTTTTGAGATGCTCGGGAACTGGTCTTTCGGGGATTATTGGAAAGAGGATGCCATCAAATGGAGCTTTGAATTTCTCACCAAGGAATTGAAACTTCCGATAAAAAAACTTGCAGTTTCGTGTTTCGCCGGCGATGAAGATGCGCCTTGCGATGACGAGTCCGCAAATATCTGGGAATCTCTCGGGATTCCAAAAGAACGCATCTACTTCCTCCCAAAGAAGGATAATTGGTGGGGTCCGGCGGGCGAAACCGGGCCGTGTGGTCCGGACACCGAGATGTTTTATTGGACCGGCGAAGGCGAACCGGAACCGCTTACTACCGGCGACAATAAAGAAAAATGGGTTGAGATTTGGAACGATGTATTTATGCAGTATGACAAACGCCCTGACGGGACTTTTAAATCGCTTAAACAGAAGAATGTGGATACCGGGATGGGTGTGGAAAGAACAGTTTCTGTTATAAATGGCGAGGATATATTTTTGATCGATACCTTCAAGCCGCTTATTGAATGCATAGAAAAATTATCTGGGAAGAAATATAAAGATGAGGGAGAAACAAAACGTGCGATGCGGATTATTGCAGATCACGTACGTGCGGCGGCGTTCATTATAGGAGACGAGAACGGAATAAGCCCATCGAATATCGGTCAGGGATATGTACTCCGCCGACTTGTTCGTCGCGCGATTCGATACGCCGACCAACTTGGTATTCAGGGCACAGGACTTTCGGTGTTGGTTGACCCAGCACTTGAACCATATAAAGAGGAATGTGCGGAAATGTACATCGTGCGCGATTCGATAAAACAAGAAATAGACAAAGAAGAAGCTAAATTCAGAGAAACCCTAAAGGAGGGTTTAAAAGAGTTGGAAAAAATGATTGGGAGTGGACACATTAGCAGAATTCCTCCAGGGCAGGGGAATTTCGAACCAGCTGTAAATGAAGTGGATCCTGTAAAGGCCTTTTTCATCTATCAAACCTATGGCTTCCCATTTGAACTTATCGAAGAAGAACTCGCAAAACGTTTGTTGTTTGTGGATAAGAAGAAATTTGACTTAGAGATGTTAAAACACAAAGATCTTTCGCGTACAGCTTCCGCTGGAATGTTTGAGGGTGGATTAGCGGATCACTCGGAAAAAACCACGCGTCTTCACACTGCGAGCCATCTTCTGCATCAGGCGCTTATAGATGTTTTGGGAATCACGGCGGACCAAAAGGGTTCAAATATTACGGCAGAGCGTTTGCGGTTTGACTTTGCTTGCCCGAGAAAACTCACGCCAGAAGAAATAAAGAAAGTTGAAGACATAGTTAATGGAAAAATCCGAGAAGATTTGCCCGTTCATTTTGAACTTCTTACTGTTGACGAAGCAAAGAGTAATGGAGCGCTTGGCGTTTTTGAAGAAAAGTACGCCAAAATGGACAAAGTCAAAGTTTATTTCGTCGGTGATTATTCAAAAGAAATTTGCGGCGGGCCGCACGTGACGCATACGGGCGAGATAGGAAAATTCAAAATAACCAAAGAAGAAGCCAGTTCCGCCGGCGTCCGCCGCATCCGAGCCGTCATAGAATAAATATCGGTGGTATACTGATGTTAATGTTCGGGATAAAAAGTTCCCGCGAAAAATTCCTTATCATTGAAGAATTAAACGGAATTTACGAAATAACTCTGGCTTTCTGCAATCTCAAAAAAAAGAAAATATCCGTCACTCGTAATTTTTTAATCAAAGACATCCGGAAACTCAAACGCCCGTTTGGCGGAACGGACAAGATAATTCTGCTTTTGAACGGCGTTTCGGCCACGACGGCGGAAAGCATTTTTAAAATCACGCGTTCCAAACCGGATGAAAAAATAAGCGAAAGCGAAGCTGACCAGCTTGTATATCAAGTCTTTTGGGATTTTATAAACCGCTACCGGAGCATCGCGGCAAAGAAGATGAACGTGAACGATTTGGATCTGATCTCGGTTTATACCCAGGTGCGCGATATTGCGCTTGACTTCAATAGGATATTCAATCCCGTCGGATTCAAAGGACCCGAAATATCCTTTCGGATAAAAGGAACGCTGACTCCGCGGAATTTTTTGCCCGTTCTTGAAAAATTCAAGGGCTGGGGGAAAGTTTTCGTCTTTGAAAAAACGAGCGTTCTTTCGGGCGCTTTGGGGGAATTCGGTTCGTTTCGCAATGGTCCGGGTTTCTTGCTTCAGGCGGATGAGAATCAAGCCGCCGCGTTCCGGGTGGAAGAAAAAGAACAGTATCCGGCCGGCAAGCTTGATTGGGGAACCGATTCACTGGTTTCCGGCATTGTTTCCGAATTGAACGTTGATAAGGATACCGCGCAGTCTCTTGTTCAGCTTTATTTTAGAGGCGAAGTTTCAAGGAAAGTCGGAAGGTGGATGAGCGCGAAAATAACCGAGAGTTTCAGCCATTTATCTAATCTGTTTCATAATTTGGAGAAAAAGCATAAGCCAAATCGCGCGGCTTTTTACTGCGATTTCCGACTTCCGGTTCCCGTACCGCCGGGGTGGTTCAAAAAAATCGGGGGAGAATCCGTCCGGATTGACGAAGAGCTGGAGCGGAGGGAATTTGTTCTAGCCGGCCTGTTTAAATCCGGTGGGTTTAATCCCCTGACGCATCAGAACGTGCTTGCGGCTCTTTCTTTGGATCACGACTTATCCAAATTGGATTTTATCAACCGTCTTTTGCGCCGGCGCGTGAAGTGGCTCATACCAAATTTTTAGATTAAACTAAATTAAAGGAGAACATTATGGAACAAAAGATTTTTCTTCAAAAAGAAGACGATTTGGAAAAGGCGGTTGGTGAAATTATTGCGTCTACGGCTGAAAGGATCATTTTAAATATCCCCAAAAATTCCGTTTTGGGAGTTTCGGTCCATAATTTCCAGGTGCTTGAGCGGGAGGGGATGACGTCCGGGAAAGAACTGGCGATAGAATCCGTAGACGACCATATTCTTGAACTTGCTTCAATCGCGACCATACCGGCGGTGAATCCGGTTTTTAAAGTGAAGGAAACGGCGGTGGCGGATATTCTGCCGCGTCCTCTCAAAAAAGAGAAAGAGGAAGAAGAAAAACCGGCCAAAAAGACGCGGGCGAAATCAATCCGCAAACCGGCGACGAAGAAACTCCCCGTAAGAAAGAAGAGGGATATATTTGAAGAAATAAAAAAAGAAGAAGAACTGAAAATCACTGAATATGAGGAAAAAAGACCGGAGAGGGAAAAAGAGCCGAAGAAGATTTTTGAAAATACCAGAAAACCGCGGAAGAGCTTGAAATTCAAATTAACGGTTTTAATCGTCTCGGCGGCGGTTTTTGGACTCGGATATTGGGTCGCGGTTGTAATTTTACCCAAGGCCGATATTGCCGTTTCCATAGAAAAAACGACAATTTCTTTTTCTTACCAAGTTTCGGTGGATGCTTCGGTTGACACGCCTTCGGCGAGCGGACAAAAAATAATCCTACCTGGCCAGCTCTCAGTGGCGGGAGGTAAGCCGGGTAATTTAAGTATGACTTTCCCGGCGACAGGAAGTTCCACAGTGAGCACCAAAGCCGGTGGAATGCTTACGGTTTACAACAATTATTCCGCTTCACAGACCTTGGTTATTAACACGCGTTTTGAATCTCCGGAAGGAAAAATTTTCCGGTCAGTTAAACCAGCGACCATCCTTAAAGGAAAATCATTGGATATCCAGGTTGTAGCCGACAAGACAGGTCCCGATTACAATATTGGACCGTCGTCCGGTTGGCATATTCCGGGTTTCAAAAACAAACCTCAATATGACAAGTTTTCCGTTGAAGCGAAATCATCCATGACGGGCGGGGCCTCAGGTAATCAGATAGTGCCGACTCTGGATGATATTAAAAACGCCAGATCAAAAATTGAAACTACTTTGTCCGATAGTTTGAAAAGCCAGTCACTTATTCTGAGCTCGGATAATTTTAAGCTTCTGGATGGTGCCTCGGTTTTCAGCGTGACGAGCACCATCAACAGCCAAGTGGATAAGGATAATAATTTCAGCATCTTTGCAGTGGGAGAGTTGCGTCAGCTGGTTTTTAATAAAACCATGCTTGAAGATTCTATAATGCAACTAGCTGCCGGGACTTCTACCGCAAGCGTAAAGATAGACGATTTCCCGATAACTTACGGAACGAGCACGGCTGACCTTGCCGCCGGCAAGATGTCTTTTGCCGTAAGCGGCCAGGTAGTTTACGAACCGAAGATTGATTTTGACGCTTTTAAAAACGATATTTTAGGCAAGGACGCCGATACTTTAAAAACGATGCTTTTTGCCCTGCCGGGATTAAAAAAAGCTAATATATCGCTCTGGCCTTTCTGGGCGAGTTCCGTTCCGACGCGCGCGAGCAGAGTAAATATAAATATGGAATAATGTTGACATTTTCTCTGCATTTTCTTAAACTAAAACCTGTTTGTTAATGGGAAATACGCTTTTAGTCAGGATTGAGGGGATAGTGGAGGAGGCCTTGCCGGGTTTGCTTTTCCGCGTGAAAACCAAACTGGAAAATGGAGAGGAAAAAAATGTCTTGGCCCACCCCGCCGGTAAGCTTAAGATCAACCGCATTCGGGTCATCCCGGGCGACCGAGTGATAGTAGAAATGGCGAATATTCTGGACAAACGAGGGCGAATTGTGCGAAGATTGTAATTCAAATGAAAGTAAGAGCTTCGGTAAAAAAAATTTGCGGGAATTGCAAAACCGTCCGCCGAAAGGGACGGGTTTATGTAATTTGCAGTAAAAACCCGAGGCATAAACAAAGACAAGGATAAAACAATGAGAATCGCTGGCGTAAACATACCGGATAATAAGAAAATTTTTGTGGCTCTCGGCTATCTTTATGGCGTAGGTAAAAATTCTGCCGGAGTGATTCTTAAGACCGCGAAGATTGATTCGCAAAAACGCACCAAGGATTTGACGCCGGAAGAAGTGAACCGCATCCAATCCGTTATTGAAAAAACTTATAAAATTGAGGGCGAGCTTCGTCAGGTTATCAAACAAAATATCAATCGGTTGAAAGATATTAAGGCGTATCGCGGCGTGAGGCATTTGCGGAAATTGCCGGTGCGCGGCCAGCGGACGAAAACCAATTCCCGGACGGTGCGGGGGAACGTGAGAAAGACCGCCGGCAGCGGACGCCGAAAAGTTGATTTGAAATAATTCTTATGGGTAAAAAGAAAGTCATAGAACAAACAAAAGAAGAAGTTGTAAAAGAAGCCGGAATGGCCGAGAAGGCTCCGGCGAAGCAGGCCGCCGCGCCGAAACAGCGCTGGGAAAACGGCCGAATTTACATTCAGGCGACTTACAATAACA
>JBEKSI010000009.1:0-16482 GCA_049997835.1 Minisyncoccia bacterium
CCTCGTTCAATGTGTTAGTGAGCGAGTTAAAATCCCTTGGTCTTAACGTGGGTTACGAATATGAAAAGGGTCGCGATGACGAATTGGAACCCGCCGGAGAAAAAGAAGAATAAAAACATGAACAATCTTGATCTAAAATCAATTTCCATAAGTGTCGCGAGCCCGGAAGAAATCAGCGCCTGGTCCCATGGGGAGGTGATAAAGCCCGAGACGCTGAATTATCGCACCCAGCGTCCGGAAAAAGACGGTCTCTTTTCCGAAAGAATTTTCGGCCCGACCAAGGATTACGAATGCTACTGCGGTAAGTACAAAAAAATCCGCTATAAGGGCGTAGTTTGCGAAAAATGCGGCGTTGAAGTCACGCGCGCGGCGGTGCGTCGCGAACGGATGGGCCACATTACGCTCGCGTCCCCAGTCGCCCATATTTGGTTTTTAAAGACCGTCCCTTCGCGTTTAAGCTTGCTTTTGAATATTTCCGTGCCGAAGTTGGAAAAGGTGATCTATTACGCCTCTTACATCGTGACCGACGTAAACGAAGAAAACAAGAAGCGGGCCGTCGCCGAATTGGACAAAGAATTCAAGTCCTTGAAAGCGGAGAAGGTGGTGGATGAAAAAGATCTGAAGGAAAAACAGACGCAGGTTAAGGAAGTTATCGCGGCTTTGAGACCGGGTTTGATTCTTACCCAGGACGAATATTACCGGCTTTCCGAAAGATTCGGCGACGTATTTGAAGCCGACCAGGGTGCCGGGTCCATCCGCCGGATTTTGGAAAAAATCGATTTAAAAGCGCTCGTTAAAGAACTGACCAAGGATTTTGAACTGGTTCAGGACGCCAACCGGCAAAAGAGGATTCTGATGCGGCTGCGCCTCGCCCGTTTGCTCATAAAATCAAACATCCGTCCGGAATGGATGGTGATGACTGTTTTGCCGATTTTACCCCCGGACCTGCGCCCGATGGTGGCCTTAGACGGCGGCCATTACGCGACGGCGGATTTGAACGATCTTTATAGCCGCGTTATTAACCGCAACAACCGTTTGAAAAAACTAATGGAGCTGAGATCGCCGGAGGTGATTATCGTGAACGAAAAAAGAATGCTTCAGGAAGCGGTGGACGCGCTTATTGATAATACCGCCCGCCTGGGCAGCCAGCTTTTGAGCAGCAAGCGCCGGCCGCTGCGGTCGCTCGCCGACATGTTGAAAGGCAAACAAGGCCGTTTCCGCCAGAACCTGCTCGGCAAGCGCGTGGATTATTCCGGCCGCTCGGTTATCGTAGTCGGACCGGAACTGAAGCTGAACGAATGCGGGATTCCGAAACACATGGCGTTGGAACTTTTCCGGCCTTTCGTAATCAGCAAAATAATAGAACGCGGATTGGCTTTTAACATCAAGCAGGCCAACCGACTCATTGAGCAGGGTCCGCCGGAGATTTGGGCAATTCTTGAAGAGGTCATCGCCGACCGCCGGGTGCTTCTGAATCGCGCTCCGACTCTGCACCGTCTCGGCATTCAGGCCTTCAAGCCGGTTCTAATTGAGGACCTTTCAATCCGGATTCCACCGCTTGTCTGCTCCGCTTTTAACGCGGACTTTGACGGTGACCAGATGGCCGTGCACTTGCCGCTTACGGCTGAAGCTCAAGTGGAAGCGGGCGACCTGATGGATGCGGGTAAAAACCTTTTGAAACCCGCGAACGGCGATCCGATTATTTCTCCGACGAACGACATTGTTTTGGGCGTGTATTTCCTGACCCATATCTTTTCGGGCGCGAAAGGCGAAGGCAAATCGTTCGCGAATATCACCGAAGCAATGTTTGCTTATGAAAACGGCGCGGTTGATATTAACGCTAAAATCAAAGTCGGTTCGCCGCAGGGTTTGTTTGAGACATCCTACGGCCGGCTGATCTTTAACGGCGTTTTGCCGCCGGATTTCGGTTTTGTGAACGAGGATCTGGATAAGAAAAAATTATCCGGCATTGTGAGCCGCATTATTGAACGCTACTCCATAGAAAAGAGCCGGGAATATATTGATAATATTAAGGACTGCGGATTCGCTTACTCCACTGTTTCTTCGGTGACGTGGGGAATGGGCGATTCCATCACTCCTCCGGAGAAGGAAAATATAATAAAAGAAAGCAACAAACAAGCGATGCGGGTGGAAGACCAATACGAAGAAGGTCTCTTAACGAATGAAGAGAGAAAAAACAGGATTGCGACTATTTGGACCGAAGCCCGCGAGAAGATCGCGGCCGCTTTGCCGAAAGCATTTAAAGACGGCAATCCGATTTTCTCGATTATCAGCGCCCGGGCGAGAGGCAGTTGGAATCAAATGGTTCAAATGATGGGTATGAAGGGTTTGGTGCAAGACACGAGCGGCGCCACGATGGAACTGCCGGCCATATCTTCCTATAAGGAGGGATTGAGCGTTTTGGAATATTTCATCACGACACACGGCGCCCGTAAGGGTTCCACCGACACGGCTTTGAAAACGGCCTCAGCCGGATATCTTACCCGTCGTCTTGTTGATGTTGCTCAGGATGTTTTTGTGAAGGAAGAGGATTGCGGGACGAGCGAAGGGATAGAAATGATAAGGAGCGAGGGAGACGCCTTCGGCTATTCTTTCGGAGACCGTTTGTATTCCCGTACGGCGGCGGACGACATAAAAGTGGAAAGAAAAACCGTCGTAAAAGCGGGGGAGATAATCAGCCGGGAGGCTGCTCAGAAAATCGGCAAATCGGATATTACCTCAGTTAAAGTCCGTTCGCCTATTTCTTGCAAATCCCTTTACGGGATCTGCGCGACCTGCTACGGCTTGGATTTGAGCCGCAATAAACCCGTTGAACTTGGCGAGGCCATCGGCATTATCGCCGCCCAATCCATCGGGGAGCCGGGCACCCAGCTTACGCTCCGAACTTTCCACGCCGGAGGCGTGGCAGGCGCGGACATCACGCATGGTTTGCCCCGCGTTGAAGAAATTTTTGGGCGCGGCCCCCGAAAGGCAAAGCTGTTCTTGTGAGAGCCGACGGAATAATAAATGACATTGAAGAAAAAGGACTTTCTATTTTAATTAAAGTCCGCGAAAGTGTGGTTAAGAAAGTCGCCGTAAAACGTCGCCGGACGAAAAACGACGCCGATATCGTTGAATATCTGGCTCCGGCCGGAGAGACGATTCTTTTCAAGATTGGGGATAAGGTTAAGAAAGGCGACCAGCTCTACGAAGGTCCGCTTGATCTCAGGGAAATCCTTTCCTTCCGCGGCGTGGACGCGTTCATTCATTACGTCATAAACGAAGTCCAAAAAGTTTACATTCCGGAAGGCGCGGCCATTAACGACAAACACATTGAAATCATCGTTAAGCAAATGCTTTCCAGGGTGGCGGTCAAAGATTCGGGTGACACCGATTTTATGATGGGCGAAGTGGTTGAGAAGCCGAAATTCGTCAGCGTGAACCGCACCATAAGAAAAGCGAAAAAACAGCCGGCTCGGGCCATTCAGCGGGTCTTCGGGGTCACGCGCGTTTCGCTTACGACCGAAAGCTTCCTGTCCGCGGCTTCCTTCCAGGAAACTGCGCGGGTGTTAGTGGATGCCGCCGTCCAGCATAAAGTGGATGTTTTGAGAGGCCTTAAGGAAAACGTCATTATCGGCAAGCTTATACCGGTCGGCACGGGATTAAGAGGCGTCAATCAGGAAAAACTCGCGGCGCTTAGGGCAAAATTGACAGTTCAACCCAGTGCTGATAATCTGAATTTGCCTTCAGAGGCCCAAGGAAAATAAAATGGAGCAGGAAATAAAAAAAGAAAATTACGAAATCGCCTTCTGGGTAAAGGATGAAAACGACAAACCGGTCAAGGATATCCTCAAAAAACGCGGCGCGGAGGTGATGAAAGAAAAGCCCATTTTGAAGATGAGATTGGCTTTCCCGATCAGAAAAGAAAATTTTGCGTTTTTGGGAACGATAGTTTTTTCCGCCGGACCGGAAGTCGTGGACGCCTTGAAAGCCGATCTTAATTTAGAAGGCGCTATTTTGCGTTATTTCTTAAGGAGAGCGAAAAAGGACGCTCTTGTGGAAAAGCCGGCCGGAGAAAACATTGAAGGCCAATCTCGGGAAAGAAAGCCGTTTTTCCGTTTCAGAAATGAGGTAAAGAAGGTGGATGGCGTGCTTACCAACGAAGCTCTTGAGAAAAAGATAGAAGAGATATTGCAATAGAGTTATAATAATATTATGAATTTAAACAAAGCATTCATTCTCGGAAATCTGACGCGCGACCCGGAATTGCGCCAAACGACGACAGGCCAGCCGGTTTGCTCCTTCGGAGTGGCCACAAACAGCTTTTATACGGATAAGTCCGGCCAGAAACAGCAGAAAGCCGAATTCCACAACGTGGTGGTTTGGGGTCGGCAGGCGGAGGTAGCCAATCAATTCCTTAAAAAGGGCAGTTCGGTCCTCGTGGAGGGGCGTTTGCAAACCCGCGCCTGGCAAGACAAACAGGGCCAGACCCATCGGACGACGGAAATAATCTGCGAGAGAATGCAATTGGGCCCGCGTCCTGGCGGTA
This sequence comes from Minisyncoccia bacterium, assembly GCA_049997835.1. GTDB lineage: Bacteria > Patescibacteriota > Minisyncoccia > UBA6257 > GWB1-50-10 > JBBTQX01. Next base: position 4,550 of record JBEKSI010000009.1, read on the forward strand.
GCGGTCAGGGCCTGCCCGGCCAGGGCAGTTATTCCGGCGGATTCAATAAAGGCGGAGCCAACGAAAAATCGGATGACAACAACATTCGGGAAGAATTACCCGAGATAAACATAGAAGAAGGTGAAATTAAACCCGAAGAGATACCATTTTAAAAATGAATCCCGTTAGAGACGACCAAATTATAAAAACATGATTACCAAACAATTATCACAATCTAAAGAAGTCGGACTAAATCATTTATCACGGATGCGCTTGTTAAGCGCATCCTGTCTCTAACGGGATGAAATTAGCTAAACAGTGTTTTTTTTGTTCTCAGAATTCAAAAGAGATTGATTATCAGGAAATCGAACTTCTGAAGCGTTTTATCTCCAGTAGGGGAAAAATTATTGACCCGAGGCACACCGGCATTTGCGCCAAGCATCAACGCCGCCTCGCGCGCGCGATAAAACAATCTCGGACAATGGGTCTTTTGTCGTTCACAAAGCGTTAAATTAAATGACTTGGGATACGGCGCTTTTTAATTGGATTCACGGACTCTCCGGCTGGTCCGTTTTTACGGATGCCATGGGCGTTTTTTTCGCCCAATACTTGGCCTATCTTCTCGTGGTTGCCGCTTTGTTTTTTATCTTCAGGGAAAGCGGGACGAAGGCGAGATTGAAAATATTTTTCAATTTGGCGCTCGCAACCCTCATTTCCCGCGGGATTTTAACCGAAATAATGGATTACATCTATGCCCGACCACGGCCATTTTCTCTCTTCGGTTTTTCGCCGCTTGTTAACGCCAGCGGCGCTTCGTTTCCTTCGGGGCATGCCGCGCTGTTTTTCGGGCTGGGGTTTATGATTTTTTCCCTGAACCGGCGCTGGGGCTATTGGTTTTTATCCCTCGCTTTCGTAAATGGTTTGGCGAGGATTTTTGCGGGCGTTCATTATCCGCTGGACATACTCGGCGGGATCTTATTCGGTTTTGCCGGCGCTTACATAGCGGAGAAGCTTATCGGTAAACCCGCTGAAATTGATGAAAACCAAAGTGAGCTTTCTGAAACTGGCGGCCCGGAGGAAGCGCCGGGAAAATCAGTTCCAAACTCCTCGTAGTTGATAATCCCTGACGCTCGTGGTAAATTAGGAGGAGCCATGATTTGTGGCAGTGTTTAGTTTTATTGGAAGAAATGACGGGAAAAATCAAATTATTTTTAAGCGAGTCCAGACAGGAATTGAAGCGGGTTAACTGGCCCAGAAAAGAGGAAACTGTTCGCTATACGGTTTTCGTAATAGTGCTTTCTCTGGGGCTTGCCGCTCTTTTGGGTGTTCTTGATTTTGTCTTCATCCAGGTTTTACAAAAGGCGTTTTTCTAATCCAATGCTTTTAAACTCCGACAAAAATGCAAAAAGCGCGAGCCGTCACTGGTACGCCATCCACACGTACGCGGGTTATGAAGATGCCGTGGCGCGCTATCTGAAACAGCGGGTGGAGTCGCTCAGCATCGGCGACAAGATTTTTACCGTGATAGTTCCCAAAGAAGTGAAGATAACCATAAAGAACGGGAAGCGCCAGAAGATAGAAGAAAAGATTTACCCGGGCTATGTGCTCGTGGACATGGTTTTGGACAATGATTCCTGGTACGTCGTCCGGAACACGCCGCGGGTAACGGGTTTTGTGGGCGCCGACAGCGCGACGCCGACCCCGCTCTCGAAGACGGAGGTGGACGATCTGATGGCGAGAATCGGCGGAGCCGAACCTAAATTCAAAGTTGACTTGAAAGTGGGCGAGGTGGTAAAAATTACGGACGGGCCTTTCAAGGATCAGGAAGGGAAAATATCCGAATTAGAAGAAGAGCACGGCAAGGTAAGGGTACTGGTCCCGATATTCGGCCGGGAAACCCTTGTGGAGCTGGATTCGCTTCAGGTGAGGAAACTATAAACTAATAAACTTTTAACCAATAACTAAAAACATGGCAAAACCGATAAAAACAGTATTAAAACTTCAAATTAAAGCCGGCGCGGCAAACCCGGCTCCGCCTATCGGCCCCGCTTTGGGCCAGCACGGCGTGAATATTCAGCAGTTCTGCCAGCAGTTCAATGAAGCGACGAAAGAAATGGTAGGGGACGTGATTCCGGCGGAAATCACCATCTACGAAGACCGCACTTTTGATTTCAAGCTCAAGACCTCTCCGGCCTCGGCGCTTTTAAAAAAAGCCGCGGGTTTGGAAAAGGGTTCGGCTGAAGCCAATAAGAAGATAGTGGGTAAGGTAACGAAAGAGGATTTGCGGAAAATTGCCGAGAAGAAGATGGTGGACCTGAACGCGAACGATATAGATGCCGCAATGAAAATCATCGCTGGTACCGCAAAGAATATGGGGATTGAAATTGTTGACTAGATTTTAAAAAGCCGGGTAACACCCGGTTTTTTTGTTTCCATAAGAAAATTCTTCCCATCGCTCATAGTCGCCTCCGAATGCTAAAATTCTCCTCACTCACGCTCTGCTCGCCACCCTCCTCGCTTCGCTCACGGGGCCTGGCTCGCAACGAGGTTCGCTCGCGAATTTTAACGCGTTCTTCGGTATATATTCGCGCTAGGAAGAATTTTCTTATAAATCTTTTTAATTAGATTTAGTGGCTATATAAGTGGTAATTATTGTGATAGCAATAGTGGTGAACCATGCGATTAAGGCTCCTACACCTTTCATTTTTTGCCATAATAAGTTTATTAAGCCACCCCAACTAGTAAAATCATCACCTAGATATGAAACCCTGATGGCAAAACCAGATAATTTATTTGGTGTTGGAATTAAATCAATGTATCCATCGTGAATACAGGAGCTTATTATTGAGTGATACTCCGCAAGTTTTACATTTAATTCTCTAGAAGTAAGTTTTTGATTCGATGGTACTAACTTACTCAAGGTATCTAGAAAGGCAGCTTTATCTACTCCTAGTTGCAGTCCATTTTTAATGTCTTGGGTATTCTGATCCGCAACGTGCCTTGAACAATCCCAAGAAAGAAATCTTAGAAGCCACCATTTTTTATAAGTTCGAATCATATTACTGATTATACCCCAGAAACCATTATGAAATCTCTAGCGAGACTCGGCACGATGAAAAAAGTGGGTAAGACTTGGCCTAGCGGCCCGGAGCGCACACTTTTTTCGCGTGCCGAATCTCGCGTTAGAGAGGAAACAAGTAGGGTTCTCTTATTCATTCATCTGTTAAACCTCCTGAATAAAAATAGCGGAACCGCGAGATTTGCGATAAAATGGGGTGAATGCGCATCGCGATCACTCACGATTATCTGAACCAATCCGGCGGAGCGGAACGGGTGTTGAAAGCCATTTTGGAAATATTTCCGGATGCCGACCTCTACACGCTTCTTTACGATAAGGAAAAAACCAACGGTATTTTTGAAGGGCAGGTAAAAGGTACGAGTTTTCTGGACTGGCCGTGGATAAAAAGACACCACCGGATTTTCATTCCGTTCATGCCGCTCGCGGTTTTTTTTATGCGACCCAAGGAAAAATACGACCTTGTGATTTCTTCAACGGCCGGATACGCGAAAGGATTCAGGATAAAAGCGCCGTACCACGTAAGCTATTGCCATAGCCCGCTCCGTTATGCCTGGGAAATTGATTATCTCAAGAATCTCTCTTTTTCGCCGAAGCCGCTTTCTAATTTCATCGGCCAGCCCATCGCCCGCCTGCTCCGGAAATGGGACAGAAGCGCCGCCCAAAAAGTGAATTTTTTCATCGCTAATTCCAAATTCATCGCAAGCAAGATCAAATCCTATTACGGCCGCGAGGCCGTGGTGGTTTATCCGCCCGTGGACCCAAAGACATTTTATTTTGAGACGGAAACGAAACAAAAAGATTATTACCTGATGGTCGGCCGCCTGCTTTATTACAAAGGATTCGATTTGGGTATTATGGCCCTCAGTCGTCTCCGAAAACCCCTTAAAATAGTGGGCCGCGGGCCGGAACTGGAAAAACTCAAAAAAATGGCGAAATCGCCGCTTATTGAATTCATCACGGATAATCCCAGCGACCGGGAACTCAGGAAAATCTATAACGAGGCCAGAGCTCTTATTTTTCCGCAAACAGAAGATTTCGGCCTGGTTGCCGCCGAAGCCCAGACCTGCGGATTGCCCGTTATTGCCTTTGATCAGGGCGGAGGAAGAGAAATCGTGGAACACAAGAAAACCGGAATTCTCTTCAAAGAGCAATCATCCGACGGGATCGTTAATGCGATGAACGAACTTGAGAATCTCTCCTTCAATAGAAAAAATATCGCCAAATCCGCGGAACGTTTTTCTAAGGACGCTTTTAAGGAAAATTTTATCGCCGCTCTTCGCCAATTCGGATTTAAATTATGAAAATTTGCGTTGACATCCGTTCGCTTGATTCCAGGCTCATTACCGGCGTTCCGGAATATGTCCGCCTGCTGGTTGAAAATCTCATTCGGGAAGCGCCGCAGGAAGATTTTATTTTCTTTGCTAACAGCTTCGGTCGGCGCCTGGAAAAAACTGACCTGCTCCAGAAACAAAGAAGGGATTGGATAAATTTCGGAATCCCCAACAGAATTTTTGACCTGACCAGTCGATTTTTAAACGCGCCGAAAATCGATTCCTTGGTGAAGGCCGACGTTTTCTTGAGCCCGCATTTTAATATCCTCGCGCTTAAAAATCCGGTAAAGCGCGCGCTTATCATCCACGACATTTCTTTCGCACATTTTCCGGAATTCTTTCCGGCAAGAAAAAGATTCTGGCACTGGCAGCAAAACTGGCAAAAACAAATCCGGACCGCCGGCCAGATTATCGTGAACACGGAATACACCCGGCAGGATGTCATAAGGACGCTCGGCATAAGCGGGGAAAAAGTGGAAAGAATCCGGCCCGGCATCAATCCTTTCTACCGGAAAATTCCGGCAAACGATGCTGGTTTATTAAAGTTCAAAAATGAAAAAAGCTTGAACAGGCCGTTCATACTTTCGGTGGGTACGCTGGAACCGAGAAAAAACATAATCGCGACCATTCAGGCCTTTAACTACCTGAAGCAATCGCCCTCTTCCCGTGATTTCGAGCTGATTATCGCCGGTTCTTACGGCTGGCTTTACGAAGATATTTTAAAGGAAATCGGCCGGTCACCTTACCGCGACGGGATCAGAATCTGGGGAAGAGCAACGAACGAGGAAGCGCGTTATCTTTACAATCTCGCTTCGGTCTTTTCCTTCCCGTCTTTTTTTGAAGGTATCGGTTTTCCTCCTCTTGAAGCCCAGATATGCGGTCTTCCGGTCGTGGCTTCAAACCGTTCGTCCCTTCCCGAAGTGCTGAGGGATTCCGCTTTGCTTGTTGACCCGTGGCGGGTAAGCGAACTCGCGCTCGCCATTGAAGCGATTGTCAAAGAACCGAAACTGAAGGAAAATTTAATAGAGAAAGGATTTGAAAATGCGGCGCGCTTCAACTGGGCGAGCGCCGCAAAAGAAGTAGTAGCCATATTAAAAAAACAAGCTGCTTTAGCAAAAAATGCCTAAAAAGAACGTACCCATAAAAAATATCGAGCCGATTATCGTGGACGTGAAAAAACCGAATTTTAATTATGCCCGGCTTAAAAATACCGACCGCCTGAACCTGGCGCATCTGCCTCAATCGGCGGCGCCTCGGATTTCCGCGCTCAAAAAAGTTGTTCTCGGCGTTCTTTTCGCCGGATTGGTTTTTACGATCGCGATACTCATCGTCGCCATCGGAAATATCAGAAACATCAAAGCCACCATCGCGGAAAGCGGGGGGCAGATAGCCAGCAATTTCACTTCTTCCGCGAATGCCCTTAAAAACATGGAACCGGGCGCCGCTGTGGACATGCTCAAAGCAAACAATCAGTCGCTCACCGAAATTAACAATGCTATGGGGGGAAAAACCGGAGAATCGCTTTTTCAGATAATCGGCAATGCCATTCCGATAATCAAAAACGCCTTCGGTTTTCTGGGACAAGTCACAAACTTAAACGTGGCTTTTTTGGAACTGGCCCAGAATATCCAGAACCTTGAAACGAACGGATTCAGGGACTTTCAGAACAACGGGCAGAATCTAATTACTTCGCTCACAAATACCCATGATCTTATCCAAAAAATAAACAACGATACGCAGGACGTGAAAAATTCCAGCTCCAACTTGAAAAATCTTTCTTCTTTTTTCAATAAAATCGATGATAACATCAGCAACCAGTATCTTAAATATTCCAGCGAACTTTACAGATGGGATAAAGCGATTGTCGGCCTGACTAACCTCCTGAATCCTCAAATCGACCGCCATCTCCTCGTGTTTTTTGAAAACCCGTCGGAAATCCGGCCGGGCGGAGGATTCGTTGGAAGTTACGCCGATATCACGATAAACGGCGGACAGATGAAAAATATGGATGTGCGGGACATCTACGATCCGGACGGCCAGCTTGATTTGAAGATCGTTCCGCCCGAACAGCTCCAAACACTCACGACCGACTGGGGAGCGCGGGACGCAAATTGGTTTTTTGATTTCCCGACTTCGGCCAAAACCATCATTCGTTTCCTTGAAGCGTCCAAGATGTATTCGGAAAAAAACATTACCTTTAATGCCGCAATCGCCCTGAATATCAATATCGTAAAAACTATGCTTGCCGCGACCGGGCCGATTTACCTGCCGGACTATAAAATCACAATAGACCAAAACAACCTTCTTTACGAGATTCAGCGTTCCGTGGAGGCCGGAGCGGATAAAAAAGCGGGCCAGCCGAAAAAAATCCTGAAAACGCTCGCGCCTGTCCTGCTTCAGCAATTAAACGGTTTAAGTGCGGATGCCCAGAAAAATCTTTTTGACGGCGTTAAAAATCATCTCGCCAAGAAAGACATAATGCTCTATGTGAAAGACGAAGAACTGGCCGGCTTTCTTGCCGAGAGCAATCTTGACGGCGCCGTCTTCGGCCTGCCGAACAATTTTTGGGGAAGTTATTTGGCGGTTGTGAACGCGAACGTGGCGGGCGGGAAGAGCGACGCCTTCGTGAAGGAAAAAATCACCGCGAATATTGACGTGGATACGAACGGAAACACTTTTACGAATGTCCTGACGACGAGAACCCATAACGGAAATCTGGAACAGGACCCATGGTGGAAAGCGGATAATAAGGACTTTATCCAGGTCTTTTCCGAACTGAATTCAAATCTAGTGACGGTTTCAGGCAACGACATAAAACCGAAATATCAGACGATGGATTATAAGAATTCCGATTACTCCGTAAACCCGGACCTCGCGGCCATAGAAAAAACCAAGACATCCGTTTCTGGTTTAAACGCGTGGACATTCAACGCGTTCGGGAAAAAAGTTTTTGCCACTTGGCTGATGCTTAAATCGGGCCAAACCAAAACTTTGAATATGCGCTATGAAACACCGTATAATAATCCGGTTCCCATCGGACCGGAACAGACCTACGCGCTTATCATTGAAAAGCAGTCGGGGGTGGACAACTCGCTGGATATCACCGTAAACGCGCCTTTTAAATATTATTGGGCTGAATCCGGAGACACCGCTTTCCATTTCACAAGCGATAATCCGGATAAGAGAATAATTATCAACCTAACCTTAAAGAAGAAAACGGATGAACAATATTAGAAACTTTTGTATTATCGCGCACATTGATCATGGGAAATCCACTTTAGCCGACCGGCTTCTGGAAATTACGGGCACAGTGGAAAAACGCCAAATGCGAGATCAATATTTGGACCAATTGGAATTGGAACGGGAACGGGGCATTACCATAAAAATGGCGCCCGTCCGGATGCATTACAAACTGCAAAATACCGATTATATCCTGAACTTGATAGACACGCCGGGGCATTCCGATTTTGGATACGAGGTTTCCCGGGCGCTCGCGGCCGTTGAAGGCGGGATTCTGCTCGTAGACGCCACCCAAGGCATCCAAGCCCAGACATTAGCTAATTTCCGTTCGGCCAAGGCCGCCGGTCTTTCCATTTTGGGCGTCGTGAATAAAATAGATCTTTTCAAAAACCCCGGCGATGAGGAAAAAATCCGTCATCTAAAGAACGAAGTAGCCGAACTTATTGGCGTGGATGAAAGCGAAATTCTTCTGGTATCCGGAAAAACCGGCGAGGGGGTGGAGAAATTATTGAACGAGGTCATCCATCGCATTCCGCCGCCTAAAGAAATAATAATAAACGGCGCGGGTCGGGCTCTTATTTTTGATTCGTTCTACGACGACCATAAAGGCGTGATGGCTTCGGTGCGAGTTTTCGACGGCGAAATAGATTCTTCACAGAACATTTATCTCGCGGCGCCGGATACCGTTTCCAGGATAAAAGAAGTGGGATATTTCAAACCGCAGATTAAAACCGCTCCCAAACTTCAGGCAGGCGAGATCGGTTACATTGCAACCGGCATTAAAGACACGTCGCTCATTAAAATCGGCGATACGGCCATTGCCGGCATGCATCATCCGGACAAAATAAAATCCCTAATCCTGCCCGGCTACAAGGAACCGAAGCCAGTCGTCTTTGTTTCTTTTTATCCGGAAGAAAACGATGATTATGAACTATTGAAGAAAGGTTTGGAAAAATTAAAACTCAACGATTCCGCGCTTTCAATAGAACCCGACCAAAATGAAGTTCTGGGCAGGGGATATAAAGTCGGCTTTTTAGGGCGATTACATTTTGAAATCACGGCCGAACGGCTTAAGAGAGAATTCCAGATTGATACGGTAAGCACCTTTCCATCGGTTATTTATAAGATAAAAACAAAAAAAGATTGGAAAACGATTATCAAACCGGAAGAATTACCGGAAGAATACGAGGAAATCTGGGAGCCGATGACAAATATATCCATTCTCGTTCCACCTGAATATCTGAACAATGTTTATCCGCTCCAAGCTCGTTTCCGCTTCACCGGAATCACGACGCGCACCTTCCAAGACCGGACGGAAATAAAGGCAATGATGCCGCTTGCGGAGCTCGTAAGCGACTTTGACGACCAGCTGAAATCGGCGACGGCTGGTTTTGCTTCTTTCAGTTACGAACTTGCGGATTATGCGAAAGCCGACATCATAAAAGTGGATATTCTGGTGGCGGGCGAAGTTGTGCCGGGCCTTTCCCGGTTTTTTCCGAAAGGCACCGTTGAAAAAGAAGCTCGGAGAATGGTGGAAAAATTGAAGGAAGCCCTGCCGCGCCAGCAGTTTGCCCAGCCGATCCAGGCGCGCGCCCAAAATAAGTTCATCGCCCGCGAAGACATCCCCTCAGTGAAAAAAGAGCTTGGGAATTTCGGCAAGAACGGCGGAGACAGGACTCGGAAGATGAAGCTTTGGTCCAAACAGAAGAAAGGCAAAAAACGCCTGCAATCCCGCGCCCAAGTTAGAATCACGCCGGCGGTTTTCAAGGAGCTGATAAAGAAGTAGGATATACTTATGGCGACTTGGAAATGGGTGGTTTCTTTAGTCATAATTCTGGTCATCGGCTGGGGCCTTTACAGTTTAATCAGCGCCAAAAATCAATTAAACGAGCAGACCGCGAACCTTTCCGCTCAGGCATCCGGTTTAATGAAAGAAAATGCGGAAATCTCCGGCCAAATTGACTACCTAAAAAATCCGGATAATCTGAAGAAAGTGCTTATGGAACAGACGAGCTACCGCCCAGCAGACGAGAAAATGTTCATCATTACTTCCGGAAACACGAGCACGTTAAATACAAGCACGGCAACAAGCACAAAGAAATAAAAAAATGCGGGATTGGTCTAGTGGTAGAATGCGACCTTCCCAAGGTTGAGACACGGGTTCGATTCCCGTATCCCGCACTAAGAGCTTGATTTTTTAAAGAATAAATAGTATAATCTGAAACAATGGAACAGTTTAAAAATAACTTTAATCCTTTGGAAGAGCAAAAGCCGATTAATGGGGCTTTTGAAAATTTCGAAAAAACCTTCAATATAAAAGAGAAGGAATTGGAGCAAATCGCCGAGTTTAAAGAACTCACTGAAGGCCAGAAAGAACTGGCTCTGGAAAATTTCAAACAATACACCTTAAGCGATGTTCAAAAGCAGGCGATAGAGGAATACCAGAAAGAAAGAGAAGAAGCCGGTTTCGTAAAAAAAATTGGCATGGGAGTGTTTAAACGTTTCTTTGTGGCCGGGAATGAGAAAGAAGTGGCGCAGGAAGCCGCGGAGGAAGGTATTAATGAAAATGGGGAGATAATCTCCGAAATCTCAAAAAACATAAAGGAAAGTGGTTTGGATGGTCACTGGGAAAACGGAAAATTTTCAGTTGATTATGTCGGCGGTCCGGAAAGCTTCAAAAATCTTACGGAAGAGGAAAAAAAACAACTCGCCGATTTCAACGCTGCCGCGCAAAGAATGGTTGAAGCGAAAAGCGAGTGGGTTTATGGGACGGGAGATAAAAAATTTGAAAAGATAAAAGACGATTTTGAAAAAGCCAGGACTGATCTGCTTGGTATTGAGAACAAACAAACCGGTTCGGACGTTGGCGCAGCGGCAGCTGTAGCCGAGATAGATCGCAGGGTCTATATGAACCAATGGTTAAACGCGAGCCCGGAAGCTGGAAAAGAGTTGGAAAAGATACAGTCCAAATGGGTTTGGGCAAGAGCACTCAGAAACACTGTATTTGAAAGAGGCGGCTATACCGCCATGGGTTATGCCGGGAGAACTTTTGCGGTTGGAGCCCTAGGTGTCTTAGCCGCGCCACTTACCGCTATGGCAATTGGCGGCTGGAATGCCAGAAAAAGAACGATTGAAAGCATAAAGGAGGAGATGAAAATAACGACCAGCGGCGGGGAGGGTAAACTTAAACGCAAAAATGAGGGGAAGTCCATTGAATTATTGAGCACTATCGACGCCGAAAATCTAGCCAAAAAAATTGAAGAACTTTCGGAGCGTATTGAAAATACGCCATCCGGAGAAGAAAAAGACAAATTAACTCAGTTAATGGATGTTCGTCTTTCTTACACTCATGCGAAACTAGACCAAGGTCTGGTCAATTTCGGCGCGGGCAAGGGAAAACTCCAAAATCAATATAATCTTATAGAAAAACTTACCAAAGCCGAGGTTTCTTATCAATCACAGGACAAGAAAACGGAAACCGTATTGGAAGAACGTCTGAATAAATTCCTGGGATATAAGAGCGGCCGAGTGGATAACTATATAGCCAAACAGATGATTAAAGGCATGGCTATGGGCGCCGGTTTTGCCCTTCTTGGTGCCGCCATCCGTGAATTTTATCACGGCGGTTCTCTACGGGAAGCGGAGAATATTAAGGTTAAAAATACAGTTTCAGCCGATGCTACAGGAGTGAAAAATCTTCCAATTGCTTCTCCTGAAAAATCAAAGGAAATTGCTGATATGGTAGGGTCAAACATACACACCGATAGCGGAGTTGGTGCCCAAACTGTGGTTGAAACTAAGATAGAAACCGTAGGGAGTAGCTCTCAGGTCGCCGCCGAAAAGATCCAAGAACACATTACCTCAATTAAAAAAGGCGGGAGTTTATGGTCCGCAGCGCGGGAACTTGTTAAACAAAAAGTAATTACCGAAAAGCAGTTCAACAATGCCTGGGGGAATAAACATTCAACATTCTTCACATCCAATAACGTGGATAATCACATTTCAAAGATGGACTTGGTCCACGAAGGCGATTCGCTGAAATATATTGTTGGGGAAAAAGGTGAAGCCGGTCGTTTCATACTAACCGAAAAAGAACCGGGGACGAGCGGGACGGCTGGGGATCTTTATGACAATTATCTTCAGCGCAATATCAAACCACCGGAGTGGCTGCGTAAGGAGATTTTAGGAAAACAATACGATAATAATTCCATTGATGAACTGATGGAAAAACCGGTTCCAAAATCTTTGCAGGACTGGAAAGAAGTATCTCCTCTCTTCAAGCATGAGCATCATGTACCGGAAGT
>JBEKSI010000010.1:0-15942 GCA_049997835.1 Minisyncoccia bacterium
CGCCTTTAGTTTTAAGATTGGGGATAGCCGCGGTTTTTATGTGGTTCGGGGTTTCAGAACTTTTGAATCCCGCCCAATGGGTCGGTTTCATCCCGGGGTGGGCGACGGCGTCTTTCGGTTTGAGTGCCGGAATTCTTGTGGTTTTGAACGGCCTGTTTGAAATCGTAGCGGCCATTCTTCTGGCTCTGAACGTTCTTTCGCGCTGGGTGGCGTTGCTTCTCTCGCTCCATCTTTTCATTATCGTGGGCGAGGTTGGCTTGGGTCCCATTGGAGTGCGCGACTTCGGCCTGGCCATAATGGCGTTGGCTTTTGCCATGCTGGACGAAGAAAAAGAAAATGAATCTTTGGGAGAAATCCAGGAAAATCGCTAAAAGTGCGGGGCCGGGGATCATCACCGGCGCTGCCGACAACGATCCGTCTGGAATACTCACATATCTCCAGTCCGGCTTTGTTTACGGCTTCAAGGCCCTATGGCTCGCGATATTTTATCTTCCTTTAATGTATGCCGTTCAGGAAATGGCGGGACGAATAGGTTTTGTGACCGACAAGGGTCTCGTTAAAGTTATAAAAGAACACTATCCGAGATGGATTCTTTACACAGTGGGTTTTACTTCCGCGTTCGTAATCATGGTAAGCATCGGGGCGGATTTGCTGGCCATAGGAGTGATCGCTGAGAAGTTTTCCGACATCACCCGATTCTTCTGGCTGCCGGCGGTCAGCGTGTTTATTCTCTTCTTCACGGTTTTTCTTTCGTATCCGAAATTCGCGGGCGCGCTCAAATGGCTTACGCTCTCGCTCCTATTTTACGTCGCGACCGCCTTTTGCGTCCACGTGGACTGGCTCAGCGCCTTGAAGGCGACCGTTTCCCCGTCGCTCATCTTCAACAAAGAATACGTCATATTGTTCGCGGCTTTCTTGGGGACGACCATCTCGCCCTATCTTTTTTTCTGGCAGGCGGATGAGGAGGTGGAAGAGCGGGATGAAGAGAAAAAAGAAAAGCACCTCAAGAGATTTCTGGTGACCAAGAACGAATTGAAGCATCTGAAGAAAGAAACTTTCTTGGGGATGTTCTTTTCGCAAGTCATCACCTGGTTTGTCATCGTGGTCGCGGGTCAGACAGCGGTGGTTTACGGAATCAGGGAAATAACGAATTTTGACCAGGCCTCACTGGTGCTCCAACCGCTTTTGGGGAATTTTGCCTTTATAATTTTCGGGTTGGGGATAATCGGCGCCGGCCTTCTGGCCGTGCCGGTCCTCGCGGGGAGCGTCGGCTACGTTCTTTCCGAGGTCTTCAACTGGGAAGAGGGAATTAATAAGACGTTCCGCGAGGCGCGGGGGTTTTATCTGGTAATTATCATCGCTACTTTTATCGGCGTGGCGTTTAATTTTCTGGGATTGGACCCGGTCCAAATCCTGATAGATGCGGCGGTGCTCTTTGCTTTCATCACGCCGCCCTTAATCTATCTCGTCATTCATATCGCCAACAATAAAAAGATAATGCGGGACAAGACGAATTCGCCGCTTTCTAATTTTTTAGGATGGTCGGCTTTCGTCGTTTCCGCCTTGGCCGTAATAACTTACGTTATTTTCGTTTTGTAGATTATATTGCTATATTGATTAGGACTCATGAAAGATTATATTGAGCCCAATTTGGCCTCCGGTTTTCGGGATTATCTGCCGTCTGACGCGGCCGCCCGGGAATGGATGGTAGAGGCGATAAAGAAAACCTTCAGAAGGTTCGGTTTTGCGTCGCTTGAAACGCCCGGCGTGGAACGGGAAGAAATTTTGACGGGCGGCGACCCGAATTTCAAAAAACAGATCTTTAAACTCACTCTGGGCGGCCAGGACGAAAAAACCGCTTTGCGATTTGATTTGACGGTGCCTCTGGCGCGCGTTATGGCCGCGTATCAAAACGAATTGCCGAAGCCCTTCAGGCGTTATCAAATTGGAAACGTCTGGCGCGGGGAACGGGCGCAAGCCGGACGCTTCCGGGAATTCATGCAGTTTGACGCCGATATCGTCGGCGCGCCGGGCGTGGGGGCCGACGCCGAAATAATTTCCTTGATGTACGAGACATTGTCTGCGCTTGGTCTCAAAAAATTCTCTATTCGCGTGAACAACCGGAAAATTTTGAACAATCTTTCCGATTGCGCCGGTTTCCCAAAAAACAAAACCGAAAATGTTTTAAGGATCATTGATAAATTGGACAAAGAAGGATGGAAGGGCGTTGAAAAAGAACTGATTTCCGAGGGACTGAAAAAAGAATCGCTCAGAGTCGTAAAACAGCTGATTGAGCTAAAAGGAGAGAGCGGCAAGGTTTTAAAAGAAGCGGAAAAGAAATTCGGAGATTTTAAAGAAGTTCTTTCTGGAGTGAAAGAACTGGAAGATTTGGCGAAAAACATAAAGGCGCTTGGCGTGCCGGACAAGAATTGGCTAATTGATTTTTCGGTGGCGCGCGGCTTGGGGTATTACACCGGTCCGGTTTTTGAAGCGATTCTCTTGGATTATCCTGAAATCGGAAGCGTGGCTTCGGGCGGGCGGTATGACAATCTGATTTCCCGCTTCAGTTCTAATAATGTTTCCGCCGTCGGATTTTCCGTGGGCGTTGATCGGCTCTTTACGGCGATGAAAAAACTGAACTTGATGCCGAAAATCGTGGCCGCGAACGTTTTAATATTAAATTTTGACGAAAAAGCGGAAATAACCGGAGAGAAGATTGCGACAGAGCTGCGCCGCAAGGGAATCGCGACCGAAATTTATCTCGGTGAGGAAAAGATGCTAAAAGGTCAACTGGCTTACGCCGTGAAAAACGAATATCCGTTCGTTTTGATAATCGGTTCGGACGAAATCTCAAAAGGAGTGGTTCAGGTGAAGAACATGAAGGAACGGACGCAGGAAAGTATTCCAATGGAAGACATTTTCAACTACCTAGAAACCTTTTTAAAAGTTTAACTGATGTCCCAAAAAGCGGAGAAACTCTTAGAACTTAAGGAAAAAATGGCGGGAGACAAGTCCCTGCCGCTTCAGGAATCCAATTTTGTTTTCGGCGAGGGGAGCGCGGAGAGCGAGGTGATGTTCATCGGCGAAGCGCCGGGTTTTTATGAAGATAAATTAGAAAGGCCGTTCGTGGGCCGCGCCGGGAAACTTTTGGATAAATTGTTGGTTGATATCGGCTGGAAGCGCGAGAGTGTTTATATTTCCAATATCGTGAAGCGCCGCCCGCCGGGGAATCGCGACCCGTTGCCGGAAGAATTGGAAGTCTATCGTCCCTATCTCACGGAGGAAATTGAGATATTGAATCCGAAAATTATCGCTCCGCTTGGGCGATACTCAATGAATTACATCATTCCGGATATAAAAATATCCGATGCTCACGGCAAGGTGTATTGGTGGGGCGAGCGATTAGTAATTCCCTTATACCATCCCGCTGCCGCGTTGCGCTCCACCGGCGTTTTGGAAGAACTGACGAAAGATTTTCATAAACTAAAGCTCCTACCGGGCAAGTATGATGAATTCCTGGCCGAGAGGCGGGAGAAAATGAAGAGCAACCCGGCTGCGTTCAGCAGCGAGAAAAAGGAACAGGAGAAATTAATATGAAAATAAACAACTTTTTCAAATTAGTTATTGCGATTGTTGTTTGTGAGCTGGCGGGCGTTGTCGGTTCGTTTTTTACGGTGTCGGCAATTACTTCGTGGTACGCCGGCATTGTTAAGCCCGCCCTGAATCCTCCAAACTGGGTGTTCGCGCCCGTGTGGACAGCGCTTTATCTTCTGATGGGCATCGCGGCTTTTTTAATATGGAAAAATGGTTGGGAGAAAAAAGAAGTGAATATGGCGCTCGGGATTTTCGGCATTCAACTTGTTTTGAACGCGGCTTGGTCAATTATATTTTTTGGCTTGCATAGTCCCGGGGCGGCGTTTATTGAAATAATTTTCCTCTGGCTTGCGATTGTCGCGGCAATCATCGCGTTCGCCAGAATTTCTCGTCCGGCAGCGTGGCTCTTGGCTCCTTATATCCTTTGGGTCAGCTTTGCGGCTTATTTGAATTATTCCATTTGGATTCTTAATTAACTTCTTAGATTCGGGGGAATTTATACCAAGCAAATTCCTGCGTTATTTTTGCTTCGGAAAATTGACGCAAGTATTGAAAATTGGTATTATCACGGCAGTTGATTTTCCAATTAAAATTTAACCACATTAATTAGGAGGTTTTTATGATAGACCGATATGCGGATTCGAAAATATACAAAATTTGGACGGATGGGGAAAAACTCCTACTCTGGAAAAAGACCGAACTTGCGGTAATCAAGGCAAGAGAAAAGCTGGGTGTTTTTCTGGAGGGGATATTTGATCACATCCAGAAAGCTCTTCAAGACTCGCCGATAGATTTCGTTTGGTGGAAGAAACGCGAAGATGAAGTTCATCACGACCTGAACGCTTTCCTTGATGAACGAAGGCGATTCATCCCTCTTGAATATCAACAGTACTTTCATAAGAACATGACTTCTTATGATACCGAAGAGTCGGCGTTTTTGCGGATGCTCAATTCGTCTTTCTCGGTAGTTGAAGAAACCGGCGAAGATTTTATCACTTCGTTGAAAGAACGTGCCGTTCAACATCGCTATACCGTTATGTTTGGAAGAACGCACGGTCAGGCGGCCGAATTGCAATCGTTCGGCAAAAGATGTCTGACTTGGCTAAAGGCTTTTGAAGAGAGTTGGGGAGAATTGAAGCACGCGGAAGAAAAATTGCGTTACTCAAAAATCTCCGGCGCGATAGGGAATTACGGCGGTATAGACCCCGTGGTGGAGGAACACGCGCTTAAAGAGTTGGGGTTTAAGCCGTTCTACGGCGCGACCCAAATACTGCCCCGCGAAAACTTTCTCCCGCTTGCGGGCGCGTTGCTTCAAGTGATGCTCTCGCTTGAAAAAATCGCTCTGGATATACGGTTGGGAGCGCGAAGCGGCTGCCCGATATATCAAGAGCCTTTCGGGAAGAAACAAAAAGGTTCTTCGGCAATGCCGCACAAAAAGAACACCATCCTTACCGAAAACGTTCAGGGCATGGCGCGCCTTGCGAGGGGATACTTTGACGCTATCCGGGAAAATCTGGTTACGTGGGAAGAACGCTCCATTGAACAATCCTCCGTGGAACGGGTTGCCTGGCCCGACCTTTTTCATGTCGTAATTCTTTCGCTGAAAAGAATGACTAAGGTTTTGAAAGGGCTTGTCGTGTATCAGGACAATATGATGAAGGAAATCGCGGAGTCCCGCGGCTGTTACGCGTCAAACGAGGCGAAAGAACTTCTTAAAGAAATCGGCGTTAGATTCGGGATAGACGGAGAAATTGCCTATCGAATCGTCCAGCTTGCGGCATTCAACGTGTTTGAGCCGTCGAAAAACATGAAAAGAATCAGAGAAGCCGTGAATCGATCCTTTGAAGACGCCGACGCTTTGCTTCGTTCGTACGAATGGCCGGACGAAGAAGAGGAAGAACCAAGACCGATATCTATCGAAGCTGCGATTATGTGCGCAGAACTGGAATATACCGATCAACTCGATATTTCAGAAGAAGAGGTTTCGGATTGGAATGACGCTCTTCGTAAAATATTCAGTAATAGCATTCCTTGTGAGAAATGGAGGGAGATTTTCACCATTTCCCACTTGTTGAGATACGAGGATAAATTATACGAAGAGATACTCTCCGTGTGATGGATTCTAGGAGCTATAAAGAACGAAGGCCCGCATGTCGTTATCGCGGGTCTTTTTATTTTTACGTTGGACAACATTCAGATATCGTGGTAGTTTATGTGTAGTTTTTATACAAATTTTACATGAGTATTAATAACTGATTTTACTCACAATAAATATGGAGGAAGTATGGAATATTCAAGAGGTAAACTCAAGGCGGAAGGAAAGACGAAGAAAATTTGGGAAGCGTGCAAAAGTGAACAATTGTTAGCGGTTATCGAAGATTTCGTGATAATTGAAAACAAAGAGGACATCACGGCGTTTGATGATCCTAAGTTCACGAAGAAATTTGCGACGAAAGCCAGATGCGCCACAACAACCACCTGCAAGGTGTTTGGATTGCTCAAGGCATCCGGCATACCGGTAGCGTACGTAGAGCAAATTTCCCCGACCGAATTTGTCGCGTTAAATTGCGTTATGATTCCGCTTGAAGTCGTGGCGAGGCGCTACGCCGTGGGAAGCTATTTGAAGCGCCACCCTGAATTAGCGAAAGAGGGGCAACCTTACCGCTTTCATCGTCTGGTAACGGAATTTTTCTTGAAGACCACCAAAGGGTCGCTGAAGACCGCCGACGGCGAAATCGTTGTTGAAGGCCTTGACCCTCAAAAGGGGGAAGAAGACCCGTTCATAATCAACCCGCTTGAGGAAAAGTGGAAACTGTATCATTCCAAAAAGCCGAAATGGGACTCCGGCTCAGATCTCGCCCGAACGGTTGATGCCGGGAAGATAGTTCCTTCCGTGGGAGCAATGTTTTTTAATCCCATGGAAGCAATGAAAGAGATGGATAACCTTATGCGGGAAACCTTCCTTGTTCTTGAAGGGGCGTGGGCGATATTAGGCCTCCGTCTCATAGACATGAAGATAGAATTCGGGGTTGATGTTAACGGTAATCTGGTTGTTGCCGATGTAATTGACAATGACAGCTGGAGATTGAGAACCTCCGACTGGCAGGAATTGAGCAAAGAAGCTTTCCGGCAAGGCGAGGAACTCAACGAAGTGGAACGCAAATACGGTATTGTCGCCGACCTTGCGAACAATTTCCGCATTCCCAGTCAGGTTATCGTAATATGGCGCGGTTCGGACAAAGATTCATCGCCGGCCCAGAACGTGAAAACAGACGGGCTCAATTTTGAGGAAGTTGTCCTCTCAGGCCATAAATCTCCCGGGCGGTGTCTTGAGAAACTGGAAGAAATTCTGGCGAGATATCCCGAAGGAGGCGTGTTCATCGTCAAAGTCGGTATGAGCAACGGCCTCGGTCCCATAATCGCCGCGAGAACTTCCTGGCCGGTCATTGCGATTCCTGCGTCGGTAAAGGACTTTCCGGACGACGTATGGAGCAGTTTGAGAATGCCGTCGCAAGTTCCGCTTCAAGTTGTCGTTTCGGACGACAATGCCATCAAATGCGCCATGAACATATTGGCGTCAAAGAATCCTGCTATCTATATGCAGAGACAGAAGAGCATTGAGGAAATGGACAACTAGCACATATACAGCAGCAAGAAGAGGCGAATCTAAGATTTAAGATTCGCCTTTTTATTTGGTTTTTGGAATTCAGGCGGGAGGTTAGGTTAGAAAGGGAATAAAAAACCGCGCTAATTCCGAAAAATTAGGCGGTTTACCGCAAAAAATGATCTTGCAAAATCTATTCCTTTTTACCCCCGTCTTTCTTTTCATTCCTCATCTTTTCGAAAAATTCTCGTATGTTCGGAGGCAAATCTTTCGCATCAATAGCAATACCAAGAACTCCGCTATGACTCTTCATTGTTTCAATATACTGACTTAACATGCCCGTGAGCGCATCGGATATCGCTGCTTTAGTGGTTTCTTCCGCATTCTTTCCTACCATATGTACCATAATACGAAAGACCATAAACTTATCGCGAGTCGATGTTTGCCGATCTATGATATTCCAAAGGGCAACCGTAAGAGCTTCTTCACTATCGGCGCCGCGACCCAGTAAATTCATGATTAGGGCCGTTGCTTCCCGGAAACGGGAAATGTCATTACCTCCCGGTGCGTCTACCAGCGGGTCATCGAGGTCATCAATGACGTAAATATCGTTCGGGATTTGGACGTAAGGCGTATGACTGTCCCGTAGGAGCGTGCCCAGAAAGAAATCTCGCTCGTCTGTCTGGTTAAAACGCTTTTGATATGCCCAGACCTTTTGAGCAAGAACTTCTTCTGTCGGGTTTTGTCTGATCCACACGTGAAAAACCTTGCGGATATCAGACAGGATGGTTTTGGTTAGTTCCGCGAACCGCTCATCCGTCATTTTGCGTCCCTTCTCAACGAAGTCGCTTTCAGGCGCCAGGTGGCTTACACGGAGAACGAATGTTAGCAGCGATTCTTGGTCTCTTTCAGGCGCGCCGTCTAACACGTCAATTATCTTGCTCGCCTTCTCGGTAAAGAGTTCAAAATTACCGCCCAATATCTCAAGCAATAATTGCTCGATTATTTCTCTATCTTCTTGCTTCATAACACCTCCGGGTGATTTAACAGTTCAGATTATGTGATTTAAATAACTGAACACAAAATATCACATAAACGTGCTATTTGTCAATAGGTAGGAGGGTGGGTTGAGAAAGTAGGGAAAATAAAAAAGACGGGTTAGTTTTTCACTAAATACCGTCTTCCGAATAAAGGTTTTTAACAACCGTTCATGCTTGAAATAATTTCAGCAATCCGCCATGGTCGCAGAAATGATATAGAGCCCAAGAATATAGAATCGGCTCCGGCATCCAAAACCATTTTCGCGTCCTTTCTTGAAAGAATACCTCCCCCAGCATTGATGGATTTTTTAAGCCCCGCTTTGCGAGCCCGTTTAATCCAATCAATTAAAAGCGGGAGTAATGGTTTGCCGGATAATCCGCCGCCGCCAAGATGCGCTAAAGGCGACTCTTTCGTGCCGAATAATCCTTCCCAGTCTATAAGTTCGGGAAGCTGACCCCACAGTATCGTGTTAGAAACACAGATCGCATCACAAGCGTGATGTTTCGAAAATCCAACCGCAAATTCGATGGGTAATAGCACATTGAATTTTGGGATTAATGGAATACCAAGATAAGAAGCTGCATCAAGGCCATCCGCCACTTCATTAACAAGTTCCTCCGTGTCAATTCCAATATTAGGACAGGAATAATTTATCTGAAGTCCCACTGGCGCTTGAAAAGACGGCAAGTAATGTTTGAAAATGGAAATAAATTGTCGGAGCTCCTTGATTCTTGTTTGCGCGTCTTTAGCCACGGACATGAATGAAATCAGAAATGGTTTCATCCTTTTTTGCCATAATCCCGTCTGGAAAAGTTTCAGCGCTCCAGGTCCGCTTAAACCGACAGAATTTAACGCCACGCCTTTCAATGGCTTCACGATGATACATTTTGGGAAGAGTTCTTTCGGCGAAAAATCTTCTCTCAACGACATATTTCCCGTTCGGGGATTAAGCGTTGTAGTTTTAGCGACGAATGTTGCCCCGTCAAAGTTCAATCCGAATGGCTTTGCGACGCGATGAAACCAATATCCTTCTCCGAAAAATCCCTGAGCTCCACTCGCATTCCATACCGATCCAAATTTAATGCCTCTGAGGTTCATATGCCCTCCGTTAAGAATGTTATTTAAATAAAAGACCTACTCGGATACTAGCGGAAAAAAGAGCCCCATTCAAGACAATTAAGGAATAACCTTGATTTAAAGCGGGATTGAGTGTAAAACAAAGTCAGTTCTACGGACAATTTAATTAACCATTTTCCACCAGTGATGAAAGGAAACACAGAATGGAAACACATAGATTGTTATTTTCCGATCAGCCTTGGCTCACAAACATTGAACAAAAAGAACTTTGTGACGGGCTTGTTCACTTTGGTCTCATTAAGTTTGATAACAAGCGGTCGCTGCCTCTCAAAAGCGGCGGAAAGACCGACGTGTATATCAACTTAAGGGATGCGCGCAACGACCCTAAAGCAATATCATTTATCACGCGCTTCTTTTCCAACCCGCTTCGTCGGCTCAACGTGGACCGGTTTGTTGAAGTCCCGGATTCGGTAAGTTGCTTCGCGGCCCCCCTTTCCATAGAAACGGGAATCCCTTATCTCACCATTCGTGAGCAATCGAAAGAAGGACGAGTTTCGAAAGCCAACGTCATAGGTTCGGTCAGATATGGCGAGAGAGTATGCATTCTTGACGACGTCATTACAGACGGCGCTTCAAAGGTCATTCCGTACCAAGAATGCAGAAAAATGGGGCTTCGTGATATTCCTCTTGTCGTTCTTGTTGACAGGCAACAAGGATGGAAGAAAAAATTCGGCGAACTCGGCATAGGTATGCCCGTGTGGCCAGGTATGACCTTGCATGACGTCCGGAAACATCTGATCGTGAGTGGCGTCATGGAACGGTGCAGCAAGGATATTGAAGATAAAAATCCGATCATCGTTGCGCTTGATGGAAAAGACTGGGAAGAAATTCTTCCAATCGTTGACCAACTGCGGACAACGGGATGCATCTTCAAAGTTAACGATCTGCTTTTTGACGAGGGTTTCAAAAATCTCATCCCGGACCTCAGTGTTTACGGTCGGGTAATGGCCGACTTAAAGGGTCATGACATCCCGAATACTCTCAAAAATATTTCCGAGCGGTTGAAGAAAAACCCGCCGTGGGCCGTTACTGTCCATGGCACGGGTGGCAAGGAAATGATTCAAGCGGTTGTTGAAACGCTTAAGGGCACGGGAACGAAAGTTCTTGTTGTCACCGTTCTGACTTCAATTGATGAAGCCACGTCGGAAGAAATTTATTCTCGCGCCCCGATCGTTGAAGTAAGGATACTTGCCGATATTGCCAATCGGGCAGGCGCAGACGGACTTGTCTGTTCGCCGCAGGAGGCAAAAGAACTCCGCGAGAAATATCCGAATATGACATTAGTGGTTCCGGGTATCAGGTCTGAAGGAGTGGATCAAGGCGATCAGAAGAGAATCGGTACGCCTCAAGGTGCGATTGCAAGCGGCGCAAATCACCTCGTTATGGGGCGACAGATTCTGGGAGCGCCAGACCCAATCGCAGAAGTCCAGCGACTCTTGAAGGAAGAATTAAAAGTTATCTGATTTAACTCTTCCATTTGTATTAATGAAAAAGCCCTCGAATTTTGAGGGCTTTTATTTTTGTGCTGGTTTAATAAGGGTACTGCTTTTGAGGATATTGGTTTTTTGGAATTCAGGAGGGGGCGGAGTATAGTAAAGAAAAAGGAATAAACCCCGACTGAAAGCGAAACTTCCAAGCCGGGTTCATAGAAGGGGAAAAGGTCGAAATGCGTGAATCATAAAAATTCGAAGGATATTAGAATATGAATAAAAATATAATCGTCGCCATTTTAGTAGTAGTTATTCTTGCGATTGGGGCCTATTTCATTTTCATAAAGCAGGGTTCGGCTCCGGCTACGAATTCAATTCCGGCCGGCGGTCAGCCAAACCAGACCCCGGTTGCCTATACTGATGCGTCCAGTTTTTCCCAAAGTTTCTTGAGGTGCATCCCAAGCGAACTTAAGATGCCGTTTCCCGGGAACAGCACGTACGTAATCACTGTTTTTGGCGTGGAAAATGGCAACTGCCACTATGCGACTAAAGTTGTGGGTCAAAATGGCGCAGCGGTAAGCGGAGCCGGCGGAGTTGATTGTAAAGTCCCAGAAGGATTGATCTCCACCAGCGACATTCTCGGCCATCTCTTTGGCGTGGATAAAGGCCCGGGCAGGGAAGCAATGAAAGCGGAACAGGATAAAATAGAAGCCAACTATTGCAAAAAGTAATTAATCTTTTGTCTGAAATTTCAAAGGCCACCTTTGGTTAAGGTGGCTTTTTGTTTTACTTTCTGGCGGGCGAAGGTTGGGGTATGATATACGACAAATACGACGAAAGGGGATAAGCCCCGACTGAAAGCGAGATTTCTAGGCGCTATAATTAATTATAGCGCCATTAATTTTATTTTGGTCTCGTTAATAGGACCGGTAGTTTTATTGGGGTTTGGGAGTTGATGGAGTAGAATTGTGGTATGGAACAATTTCCCACGGAACCGAATCCGGAGAACGTTGAAGCCGGGATAGAGCGGCTTTTGGACGTTCTGCACGGCTATGCGGAGCTTTTTGATGAGAACCCCGATATTCAAGAAGAGTGGTATGACGTTGAAATGGAAGCTGAGGTAGCAAAAGACCGTGAGACCGCGAAGGCGCATCTGGAGGAATTCATCAGGAAACTGGAGGAGAAAAAAGAAGAGCGGGAAGAATCCCAGAAATCGGGGGATATAAACAATCAGGAAATTTCTCTGGAAAACAAAGAGAAAAAGGAGCGCATCCTTTCACGGGAAGAAATTTTGTCTCAGCTCGGCAGCCGATGCGAAATATTGAAGATAGAGCGAGAATTGGCGGATGCGGAAGGTATTTATCTCTTGGAGATTATAAACAAGGAAAACACCAAGCGTTACGTCTATCAGCGTAAGGGGTCTTTTATGGGAAGCTCGGGAAAGATAGAATCGTCCGGAACGACTATACGATCGGAGGACCTGGACGACGATTTTTCCAAGACCATCGCGGATTACGATTCTGAAACGAATGAGTGGATGGATCAATAGAATAAAACCGTTTGGCTTTATGCCTGGCGGAACTTGGGGTATGATATACGACAAGAGGGGATGAACCCCGACTGAAAGCGAAACTTCCAAGCCGGGCGCATAGCCCGGCTTTTTTATAAAAATATGTCAGCACCAAAGCTTAATACCATTAACGCCATTAACCTATTGGCCAGACATCATGATGATTGGTTGGATCAAAGGGCAAAAATGACATTTAGGTATGCGGACTTAACTGGTAGATTCGAAGATAGAGAATTTAACCTATTTCTAAGCATAACATCAATATCGGCCGCCTTCTTAGCTATTGTTTTGCCAACAACTTCAAACTCTGGGGAATTTTTCCAAATAACCACATATATTTTCTTTATTGAGGTTCTAATAGGGATTGGACTCATGTTACTCAACATAAATTACTCACATAAAATGATTTCTAATGACAGCAGTTGGGTAAATGAGATGTATGAAAAACTAATAAATAAATCCTCAGAACTTCTATCAAAAGCGAAATTGGGCACAATAAATCAAAATGATCTTGATAATTATTGGGCGATACGGGACGAATTACATAAAAATATTGATCAAATTAAAGAAAACCATCGTAAGAGTTTACCCGGTAAAATTCTTCATCTAAGCTGGATTTTTTATGTAATTTTTGCGATAGGGATAGCACTACTTTTAATAAACTCTATACAGCCGCGGATTCGGCAAGAATTTATCAATTACCGCAATTATCATCATATTCTAAGATATTAGTAATTTTACCTATCGTCTTCATATGGGATTTATAGGTGAAATAACATGAAGGAACCACTTACCGAGGAAAAACTAAAAGAAATACTAAAATCTAAACAAATTGAGCAGCTTATTGGATATGCTGAAAATCATTTTTTTGATGCAAAAAGAGACTTTTATAATTTACTTGACCCTAAAGATAAACACGAGATATGTAAAGATATATCTGCCTTTGCAAATAACAATGGTGGCTATCTACTTATTGGCTGTGATACAAATAAACCCGAAGCATCTCGTATTGAGTATATAAAAAATACGGAAGGGATATCTGATTTCCCAGATATGGATAGAGTACATTCCACATTATCGGATTACATTTTCCCCAATTCTATAAATACTCTTGTTAATTTTGAACAAATAATATCATACAATAATAAAAAATTCTTTTTAATAACAATAGTTAAAGACTCAGAAGAAAAACCTTACTTTGTTAAAAAAGATGTGCAAGATAGAGAATTTTTTGCTTTTTATATTAGAACCAATGATAGGGGGATAAGACAGGATATAGGGCACATACATGAATTAGTCCAAAGGGGTATTTATTTTGAAAAACATTTGAAAAATATAACTGGAGTAGTAGAAAAAACATTTAATAATACCGAAAAAATACTTGGTAAGACCCAAGGATTAGTTAAGCTTAGGATGCGTTACGATATAAAAAAAGATTTATGATAAAAGAAAACGATACAATTTTTCCACAGCCCTTCTATTACATTATTTTTTCAATAGGTAAAGAAGATGAAACAGAATCCCAGTTTCAATCTTTATTTTCAAATGAAAAAGGGTCTCTGAAATATTTTTTAGAACATGAAGCACATGGATTTCGTTGGGGAGGATGGGATTTACCAAAAAACACGCAATACACAACTCAATTAGAAAGTTTAGAATACAAAGACTCAGTAAGACGCATAAAGATTTTAGAAAATGGGCATATTATCATTCAAGCCTCAGTTTCAGAAGAATTCTTATGTTGGGCTAATTCAAACACACAAAGCACTAAAAAGGGAAACAGGATACAAATTAACACCACTGCACTTATTGAATTCACTTATAATAGTGTTGCGTTATTAAAAAGAGCACTTAAAGATATGGAAGATCCTAAATATGTTATATGCACATTCGGTTTTATTGGCATGGATGATAATTATGTGTTAGGAAATGCAAAACTACCAAATCAATTTGCTATTAGTTTTGAGATGAATCCCATAGGTATAAATACAGAGTCAAGTATAAAAATCAATCAGGTTGATTTATCTAAAGAGGATGACGTTGCAAAAATATCCTACGCTATTTTAGTAAGAGTATTCAGAATGTTTGGTTTTACAGAAGATATTATTTCGTATGTTAAGAAGGATAAAAAAGAGATAGATGTTGAGCTTATAAAAAATATTCAATAGAAAAATAAAATTATGCTAAAGGAATTTTGGGAGAAACATAAAATATTAATAGAATTTTCTGGATTTACAGCCGGTCTTTGTGCTCTATTTTTAAATATCTCTTTACCGCAAGATAAAGATGCTAAGTTAGCATTAGTAAATATACAGATTTTTTGGCTACTATTGCTAACAATCGGTTTAACTGTGATCTTCTTTTATTTCGTTAAAGCAATGATCGCCGCTGAAAAAAGAATAGAAAAGCAATATGATGTTCCAGCTACTTGGACCATGTCTTTAACTGTGGGCCTTATACTTCTTTGGATTATCCTGAATTTCTGGGTTTATGTTTTGTCTATATATCCAGGCGAATTTGGACAGTTCTTATCTATGACGCTTCCAGGTATTATCTATGCAACATTAGCAGCACTACTAATATTTGTAGCGAAAAGAAAAAACCGTTTCACTTGGTTTTCACAGATAATTGTTGATAGTTTTGTTGTGGCTGTAATGATTACTCTCGCTGGAGTTTATATCCAACAAAGCATACTTAAATATTTTTACCATTATTGGTTTTTTCTTGTTTTGCCGGCCTCATTTTTGTTTTTCTTCGCATTGTTTATTGGTTTGTCTATATATAGGAAGCGTAAATTATTTTAGTTAGATAACCATAATAAAGGTTGATGCTATAATGGGTCAGTATGTCCGATAAACTTTTAAACTCCAGCCAGCGGGAGGCGGTGGAGGCGATTAAGGGCCCCGTTCTCGTGATTGCGGGCCCGGGCTCCGGGAAGACGCGGGTGATCGAATACCGCGTTTTGAATTTGATAGAGCATGGCATAAAGCCGGAGAGCATCTTGCTTTTGACCTTCACGCGCCGGGCGGCGGCCGAGATGCTGAACCGCGCGGCCGAGCACGACCCCCGCGCCCGAAAAGTGGACGGCGGAACCTTCCATTCGTTCGCCTATAAGCTCCTGAAGCAATACGGCGCGCAGGTGGGCCTTCCGAAAAATCTGATGATACTGGACGAGGACGACGCCCAGGAGGCGCTCGGTAGGATTGCGACGAAATTGGGATTTGCGGAAGGAGATAAGCGATTTCCGAAGAAAAACACTCTTCGGAGCGTTTTAAGCGCATCCATCAATAAAAATCGCTCAATAGAGAGCATATTGGAGAAGGAGTACGAGCACTTGAGCCAATTTGCCGGGGATATAGAGAAGGTGGGGAAGAATTATGCCGAGTATAAGAAGGAGAACGGCTATCTGGACTACGACGACCTCCTTTCATACGCCCGGGAGGTTTTGAAGAACGAGCAGATCAGGAAAATTTTGTCCGGGAAGTATGAGTTCGTGATGGTGGACGAGTATCAGGATACGAACAAGCTTCAGGGGGATATCACGTATCTATTGTCTTCCGGACACA
>JBEKSI010000011.1:0-15823 GCA_049997835.1 Minisyncoccia bacterium
CAAAAAACAACAGGAAATTAAACGAGTTAAGGCCCCCGCCCGCCGGTTGATGCGGTTCTAAAAGATTGATATAGTTTGAACCATGTTTATTAATTATTTGACGTCTTTCGTCTCAATCGCCATAATTCTCGCCCATGCGGCGGGCATTTTTCTTGATTTTTACTCCAAATATCCAAACTTTGACATGATAATGCATTTTTTGGGCGGAGCTTTTATTGGAAGCACTCTTTTATTCATCGCCCTGCGATATCCGAAACTTTCATTTATTACTCCAAATAAAATCACGAACGTAATCGTCACCGTGGGGCTCACGGCCTTTATCGGCGTGCTCTGGGAATTCTTTGAATTCCTGCTTTATTTATGGACTCACTATCAAATACAAACTTACACCGACACGCTCTCAGACCTTTCTTTTGATATTTTGGGCGGACTTTCAATAGCCGTAATCGCATTTTTCCTGTTTAAAACATCGGTTTTAAAAAATAATTAAAAATTGGAATCTTTCAATAAAACAACGTTAGAAAGTTTTTACCACGGACTTTTCCGCGTTGGAATTTTCATTAAGGGAATTATCAGTATTTTTGAAATAATCTTTGGTTTCGTTCTTTCATTTTTTAGTTATGAAGCTATCGGAAAGTTGGCTTCATTCTTTATACAAGGGGAATTGGCTGAAAGTCCGACCGATTTCATTTGGGGTAAAGTTATCAGCGATTTTCAAAATTTCCCCGCCACTCCAAAATTATTCTGGATATTTCTCTTCTTTTCGCACGGCATAATGAAGCTATTTCTTATTTGGGGTTTGATGAAAAAGAAGCTATGGTCATATACGCTCTCCGCAGGAATCTTCTCGCTCTTCGTGATTTCCCAACTTTACGAGCTAACCCGCAATCAATCTATCCTTTTATGGGCCATAACCATTTTTGACGTCCTGCTCATAGTTCTTATTCTCCATGAGTATAAGCACGCGAAAAAACAGACCTAGGGAGAAGCGAACGTCGCTCGCATTCGCTCGCTCCTTAGAAACCCTCGGTTTCTAAACGCCCTTCGCAAGCTCAGGGCTATTTCCGACACGGGAGACCACCAGCGTGTTCTCCCGACCCCTCTCCGTGGTTCAATTCTCCAAATTCATAAACTAAAATTACCCAACATAAGTTGAGCAATTTTAGTTGTGGACCTAGGGAGAATCGAACTCCCGCCTCAGCAATGCGAATGCCGCGTAATGCCACTTTACTATAGGCCCCGATTTTTAAACTCTGATTATTTTAGCGGTTTCTTTGGATTTTTTCACTACAACCTCGTCTCCTTCCTTTAATTCTATCGCTTCAGATTGATTGTCAGCATACACGATTGCCGGCCCCCGCGCAATTTTTATTTTTATTTCCGAATTATCGCTTAAAACCATATGGTCGGACTGCTCCGTACTGTTATTAAAAGCCAACCCTATCCCAATCTCAAAAAAACTGTCGGTAATGGAACGATAGTATCCGGTGGAACCTAAGGGCGTCGCAATAACCACGCCATCGCCAATTATCTCGCCTCCTATTTCTCGCCCATTTACGAAAATTGTGTAGCGCACGGCGTGGCGCGGGTTGGTGTTATGAACGACGATATCGTTCAAACCGGTCACTTTTCTTCCCTTTGTCTCGGCTTCAAGTTTATCCAACTCTTCTATTTTGTATTGGCCGTTTTTCACACGCCTTAAAATTTCTTCGTTTGGCAAATCAACGCACAACTTACAAACCTGGCTGTTCTTTAAAACCAACTTCGGAATGCCCGGAAACTCAAATTCAGAGCGCATTAGGGTGCCATCTCCGCCATAACTCGCAATAATATCCGGATTCTTATCAACAACCTCAAAACCGGATTTTTTGACCAAATCCAATATTATCTCGCTTTCTTTCCCAAAAACATGAACTTTCATTTATTTTGATAATAACAAAACTGTACCCAAAAGATACAGTTTCGTCATTTTGTCGGGATGCCGGGAATTCTTCTCCCCCGTCCTTCAACTTCGTTCAGGACTCCTCCGAAGCCACGGACTTTCGCTTCATCCTGCCCCGCAGGCGCGAAAGTTCCGTTCAATTCCCGGTTCAATATAACAATGAAACCGCATTAAAAATGCGGTTTCATTGTTATGTCGGGATGCCGGGAATTGAACCCGGTCTACACCTCCTGCGGAGCCACGACAGTCCCCCGGACTGTCGGAAATGTTATTTTGTCGGGATGCCGGGAATTGAACCCGGTCTACACGCACCCGAAGCGTGCGTACTACCGGCATACTCCATCCCGACAAAATAACATTTCCCCAAAGCGTGCGTATTTACCCCGTAGCGAACCGCAGGTTCTGCTACTGGGGCTATCGCGCACTCCATCCCGAAGTTATCAATCTACCCTTTGTTTATCTTTTTTTCAATCGCATCCAATTTTTCGGATATTTTATGAAGTTCTTCATGAATCACGGAAACCGTGCCTGCTTCAGTTTTTACTTCCTCCTCCGTTTTCTCGGCAACCTTTTTCTCGTGGCGCAAACCGGAAATGAGAATATGGTCGCCGATAAAACCCGCGACAAAAAGTCCGGTTAAAAGGAGTATTGCCACGCCCAGAATAAGAGAAATAAAACCATCCAAAAAAGATGAATAATCAATTGTGGTGAGCGCATTTCCCGCTCCATTTTGAATATAACGGGCCGAAAAGTAATCTGCCGTGTGCCAAATGCCGCGCCACGCAAGCACCGTCCCAATACCGCCGATAATGCCGTACAAAATAGGATAATGGCTGAGCCAACCGCGCACTTTATCCTCAAGTTTATCAAAAAACTTAATTATGGATCTGATCATAATTATTTAATGATATCCGATATCTGAGCTGATTTCAAATTAATGCCGGCCGTTTTTCTTGCGTTGGTGTAATTTCTTTGATTTCTGGGTCAGAGCAAAGACCGAAAGCACCATGATATAGACCGCGATGGCTTCCGAAGAAACTTTATGGCCGTCCCGGATCGCGACGGACAGAGCGAGGAGAGAAAAGATAACAACCGTCCAAGCGATGACGAAAAGCTCTCCCGGGTGGCGGCTCTCGTGAAGGTCGTACCAGCGGTCAAATTCCTTGGTGCCCACGTAAAGCCCCAGAATACCCACATAAATCACGCTAAAGGGCGCAATGAGGAAATCATAACTGTTGCCGGTGAAAAAATTCGCCACTAGAAAAACCATAAAAACCAGCGTCCAAAAATTCGTAAGCCACCTCCAAAGTTTTTCGTTGCGAAACGCAATTAAATCTGACATAAAAATATTATTACATACAATACCTTTTCTTTCACCCCGTTAGAAATCTCGCCCGCGCGCAAGCGCGCCCGAAGGGCCTATGGGCGGGCTATTTCTAACGGGGTCAATCTCCTCATTACTCCACAAAGTACTTCTTTTTCATTCCCTCTTCTACGCCAGATTCAAATTCATCCTTTTTGTCTTTTGCTTTCTCGGCAAGTTCAATAAGGACTTTTTCGGAAAGGCCGCCCAAATCTTTCACGCGATTTTCCAGATATTCTTTCTCGTTCTTTTTTGGGTCATCCAAAACTTCCTCAAGAAGCACCGCAAGAATTTTCCCTATCTTCGGCCCCGCTTTTAAATTCAGAAGCGACATCACGTCGTCCCCGCGAACCTTAAGCATCTTCGGATGGATCGGATCGTGCTTCACTTTTTCAATCATAAAGAGCAGATGGCGGAGCTTGTAGGGAAACGCCTTGGGAACCTTGGAACCGATACGGTCCGCCTCCCGAACCTTCAAAAGCTCGCCCACGTTTTCCGGCCCCACGCGCGCAATAAATCTGCGCACGCCTGCTTCGCTAACGTCCCCGACGTTGTAGTAAAACATGTGATAACGAATCAGGTGAATTACTTTTAGAGCTAGTTCTTTTGGAAAACGCAGGCGATCCATTAACTTCACCGCCATGCGCGCCCCTACTACCTCGTGGCCGTGGAAAGTCGCATCCGGCCCCTCGCCGCGCTTTGAACGGGGTTTGCCGATGTCATGAAACAAAGACGCAAGACGCACCTCAAGGGAATATTTTTTTTCAACCGCGTAATTCAACGCCCGCACGTTATGGTCAAAAACCGTGTAGATATGATGCTTGTTCTGCGCGCAACCGATGCCTTCCCTTAATTCGGGAATGATGTATTTAAGCAAACCCGCGTCTTCCAGAAGAATGATTCCTGGAGCGGCTCCCTCAACCATAATTATTTTCATGAATTCATCCCGGATTCTTTCCTTTGTAATCACTTCCAGAAGCCCCGCCTGATCTTTGATTGCCTTCAAAGTCGCCGGCTCTATCTCAAAGCCAAGCTCCGCCGAAAATCTTACCGCCCGCAAGAGACGCAAAGCGTCTTCTTCAAAACGCTTATTCGGATCACCGACGGTTCGGATAATTTTATTTTTCAAGTCCCTCTGCCCGCCAAAAGGGTCTACAATTCCTTCAGCCATCCCTTCGCTTGCGCTCAGGGCAAGTGCGTTAATCGTAAAATCCCGCCGCGCCAAATCGTCCTCTATTTTTTTCGCGAATTTCACCTCGTCGGGATGACGCTTATCGCTGTACTTCCCTTCCAGACGGAAAGTGGTTATTTCCACTATTTTCAATTTTTCATCCTCCGAATCCGTTTTTACTCCCACCGTTCCGAAATCGTTTTCGTAAACGCTATCCGGGAATATTTTCTGGATTTCCGCCGGCGCCGCATCCGTCGCGATATCCCAATCCTTAGGCGCGCGCTTCAAAAACAGGTCGCGCACGCAGCCACCCACGAGATAGGCCTGATACCCATTGTCCTTCAGTTTTTTGGATATTCCCTTTATTTCCTTGGGGATTTTAACCTCCATAACTATATTTTAGGCGAACTTGAAAAGTTTTACTAATCGTTCTAATGTAAGAGCAAATAAACGCAATTTTATAAACAAACATGGAGGTGGGTATGAATATCCTTGAAATTCAAAACATCGTAAATCAGTTAATTGGTTTTTCAGTGTCCTTAGAAAGCTTAAAAAGCCGGTTACAAAAAACAATCAAGCTCCTAAAGGACGAGGGTTTTGAATCGTTAGAGGAGCTTGAATCAAACTTTGGCAAACTGAAGGAAGAACTAAAAACAACCAAAGAAATGCTTGAAGCTAAAGAGTCTCTTATTGATGAACGCCAAGCCATGAGAGATGTATTACAGAGTATTCTTGATTCATCAAACGGCAATCTAAAAAACGAGATTGAAAAATTTATCTCCGTTTTAGAAAGACCCGACATACCCCTGGATGACAAATTTGCCATTTCGGCGCATATGTAGCATGTAATTGAAACAATAAAGTCGGCTCCCAACCGACTTTTTTATTTTTAATAACTGAAATACAATCATATTGAAGTTGCCCTCGTAGTGAAATGGATATCACGTCAGGCTTCGAACCTGAAACTCTAGGTTCAATTCCTAGCGAGGGCACCATGCATACCTTGGGAACTATCTTCGCTTTTTTGGCACTTGCTAGCTGGACCTTCGGCGATTTTTTCATCCAAAAATCCGTCCGCATTGTTGGCGACCTGAAAACTCTGATCTATATCGGCATAATCGGAGTTGTTGGAATATTTCCTTTTATTGCCGGGGAACTAGCGCCGCTTTTCAGTAACACAACCCTCCTTCTCCTGCTTACTTTTACGGGAGCGATAATCTTCTTCGCAGCTATCTTTGACTTTGAAGCCCTGAAACGCGGCAAACTTGCCATCGTTGAACCGGTCCTGGGGATGGAGCTCCCCGTCACAATCACCTTGAGTGTCATATTATGGGCAGAGCGACCCTCAATTATCCAATTTTTGCTTATGGCAAGCGCTTTCATTGGCATAATTCTCGCCATCACCATTCATCATACTCATCTTCATTATCACAAAAGAATTTTTGAGAAGGGGGTGTTGTTTGCCGCGCTGGGCTCCATCGTCATGGGTCTGGTTAATTTTATGGTGGGTATTTCCAGTCAAGAAACGTCTCCTTTGATGGCGATTTGGTTTACAAACTTGATTTTCACTCTCTGTTGTTTTATTTACATGGCCATAAGAATGGATTTCGGCGGCGTTATCCTGGATTTCACCAAAAATCTTAAGGTAACTCTCACGACGAGCATTTTTGACAATGCCGCGTGGATATTCTTCGCCTTCGCCGCGAGCATGATTCCCATTTCCATCGCCACCACAATAAGCGAGAGTTATATTGCCTTCGTGGTTTTATTGGGACTTCTTATAAACAAGGAAAAAATAAGATGGCACCAATTCGCCGGCATCATAGTTGCGACTGCGAGCATTATCATCCTTTCGGCGATAACATAAATTGATTATTGCGAAGAAATAGGTATAATCTTCATAAAAAGGCCCCTATAGCTCAGTTGGTAGAGCTGCTCCCTCTTAAGGAGATGGTCCCAGGTTCGAATCCTGGTGGGGGCACAAAATTAAAAATCCCGGCATAAAGCCGGAGTTTTTGTTTTTTGGATATTTAACCCTGACTGTAGAACGTCCGGATAAGCTGTTTTACTAAATCATTCTTTGAAAACCGTTCGTAGTTAATGGCAACACTGCCGTTGCTTACATAGGTAATCCTATGTCCGAAAACAATCAAAGTAATGTGTAGTTTGTCGAAGTTTTTGCGTCCTATTTTATTCGCAACTTCCTCAAACGCGTCTATGAGTTTCCACAACTGATAGTGCTCCTTATCGTTGTCCCGGGAGATGAAACCCGCAAAATCCACGTTTGGATACAGCAATATCAATTCTTTTAAAGACGATGTTTTAGCGCGCCTGATTTTGAGTTTTTTGGGTTCTTTCCCCGCATTACTCCCCAATTCTTCTTTAAGATACTCCGATATTAGTTCTTTTTGTTTTACGGAAAGAGGCGCGATTTGCGCTATGATTTTTTCAAAACCCGCTCCCCGATCTTCGTATGGAGAATTCATAAGCTTGTTATCTTAATCTCTTTATCGGTAAATACCACTAACCGGTTCGAATAACTTTTTTGGTTCTTATCCCAAACTCCGCCGCAAGTGATTAGATTGAGATGCGCCTTTCCGTCACTTGAAACGAAAACGGCAGAAGCGTTTTCTTTTTCGCCGTATGTTCGCAATTCGCGCACCACGAAAGTTGTGGTCATTCCTTTTTCATCTTTGACGTATATTTTGTCTCCTTTGCGCAATTTGGATAAGTTATCAAATGCCGCCGGTATGCCGTTTTTCCAGCCATAATGGCCGGCAATTACGGCGCTGCCTTTATCCCCGGGATGCGGCCCCAGACCGAACCACGACACATCAGAAGGGCCTTTAGGCACATCCATCGCCCCCTGAGACGTAATGCCTGCATATTTAACGGCGGCATCAACCTTAATCCTTGGAATTTTGAGACGAACAGGAAGACCTGAACCTGCCTGTTCCACGGGAGTAATCAGGTTCTTTTGCGGAACCTGGCTGCCGGTAAGAGGAATCTGTCCCGCATAGGAACTCTGACTGAACAAACCAAGAGTCAGAAAGAAAATAAAGATTACGGATAATGCGATTCCCACGATACCAATGGTGGATGATGACCATTTTAATGAGATTTTTGATTGCATGTATTTTTAAAAATTCTTAACTTAAAGGCCCCGTTTTGGCGGGGCCTTTTCTGCCTTCAGGCCAAACACATTCGTTTATTCTGAATGGGTGTTAATTGTTAATCGTGCGTTTTTTCAGAGCTACAACAATCGAGACAGAAGCCAACGCGAGAATGCCCAAGATGGCGACACTCCACGAATCGTTTTTCTCTTCAGGAGGAAATCCCGTGTTGGGGAAACCAGTCGTAACACCAAGTACTTGGCCTATAGTTGAAGTGGGCACAAGAATGAGCGGGGATGGCAATGACGCATTAACAACGACTGTGGTGATTGCGGTAGCGTATGCGACCTGATGATAGACATCATTAGCGTATCCAGTTGCAACCGCGGTGTTCGTGGTGGTATTCGAGAGCGTTGCGGTACAGCTGTATTTCCAGTTCTCGCCCGGATCAAGTTTGTTATTGCTGTTCACATCGCCCGAAACATAAGCTACCGGACTGCATTTATCATCAGTTACCGAAATACCGGTTAAGGATATCTGCTGCCCGACATTCCAGACCGTGTAATCGTAAGCAACCGGACCGGGTCCCGCAGGCAAAGCGAGCGGCGTAGGAACCTTCAGGATATTAATCTGAGGCACAATCATAGAAACAACACCGCCACCAGACAGTACCACTGGGACAGCCGGGATAACGGCAGGGGCAGAAGAAATAGTGTTGCTAATAAGTGTAACTGCGGTTTGTGCCAATGCCCTACCAGTCAGCGTTGCGCCAGCTTGCATCGCAATGTTTGTTTGAGCCAAAATATTTCCCTCAAAGTGCGAACCTGGTTTAAGGGTCACAGCGCCGGCAACCCGCCAGAAGACGTTCTGAGGCAGTGCGCCACCAGCTAGAATAATCTTCTTGTTAGCATCAATACCGAGAGTTCCAGTTATCTGGAAGATCCAGACGTCTATTGCTGTACCCGTAAGGGTGATATCTCCCGTTATGGTCACATTGCCAGGGGTATCCCAAGTGTAGGTACCGGGGGCGAAGTCATTCCCATTGAGAGTTCCGCTGTCCACGTTAAGATTGGCACCAACCGCTGTTGGTGTTGCCGGATTAGATGCGTTAGTGTATGCGGTTTGCATGTCGCTTACGGCCGTACTCACTGTTGTCGTGAATAATACTGAATCAGCTAACACACACGGGAGAGGACCTACTGAGTTGAATGAGTATATTGATCCTGTCACTTCTCCGCACGTTATACCTGCGAAAGCAATACTAGTATCAGCTTGGTCTAAACTCGTTCCAATGTTCCCGGTAATGTTAGATGTAGGAACGTTCGTAATCCCTGTTTTTGAAAGAATCACAAAATTCCCCGCTGTGCCAAGATTAACTGCTGCCGGACCGGCCGCGAGCGCGGAAATTGGTCCGGTGAAACCGGGCATAAAAGAAACGACCAACGCGATTATTACTGCTACTGAACTCTTATTGAATTTTTTCATATATTTTTGTTTGTTTATTAATTTGTTTATTTATATAGTCGACCTATACATAGATGCCGTTTCAGGGACGGAGGTATTACAACTCTTTTTTACGGCTTCCTTTTGAGCTCATTAATTTCTTTTTCCAATTTCCCGATTTGGACCTCCAATTTTTGTGTTTTTTCCGTGAACTTGGTTTCAAGCTGATTTGCGTGACCGGCAAGGGTTTCGGCGACAACCATCATTTCCGTAACGTCTTCCATGGCAAGAAGTATGATGGGCTGAAAAACCGCTTCCTTAAAATGGATCTGACGGGCGTTTAATATCATTACTTTGCGTCCGATGGAGGGAAATTCATGGGCGACTTCAAAACCCTTAAAAAACGTATTTTTAGGCAGAATATCCTCAAGAAGCTTCCGCAAGGCGGGGATATTCCATTGGCCATTTCCGAGTTCGTACACAATCCTATTCTCAGTATCTTTCAACTCAACCTGAAACGTCCGGTAGAAAGATTCGTTGGCCGCCATCACGCGAAGGTCTTTATCAAGAATCAAAACCGGCTCCCGCACGACATCCACCACGGTCTTGATGTATGCCAAGCTTTCTTCCCAAAAACGCTCAACAAAATCGGCTCCGACGGTCTTGAGAGTTTGTCCTGTGTCCCTTTTTATTGTTTCCATACTAATGTAGCCGCTAGAGGACCCAAATTATTGCAGTTTGCTATAAGATGCTTGACGTGTGATGCTTAATAGGGATATCCCCGCGTTGGCGCAACGTCGCCGTAATCCCGATGCAATGAAGCATCGCCACGTCCGGCATGACCGCGCAAGGCGGGATGTGGATAAATCCCCATTATTACAGTGCCGCTGTAATACCCGTGTAATAAAACGTCGCCGCGCACGGCATAACTTATGGTGACCCAAAATCAAGAAAAACAACGAAGGGAAACATTGACCGTAGCACACCACGACTACGAGAGGGGTCTTAATTTATACGCATTCTTCAAAATACGCGAACGCGCGATCAGTGAGGATCTGGTGCAGGACACCTTCATGAAAACATGGAATTACCTTGTTAAAGGAGGGAAGATTGAAATAATGAAAGCTTTCCTGTATCACATCCTCAATAACCTTATCGTGGATGAATATAGAAAACATAAAACAACCTCGCTTAATACCCTGCTGGAAAAAGGATTTGAACCGAGCGTCAGCAACCCCGGACGTATTTTTAACATCTTAGACGGAAAGGCGGCGCTTCTCCTAATCCAGCGCCTTCCTGAAAAATATCAAAAAGTGATACGCATGCGGTATGTGCGGGATTTTTCGCTCAAAGAAATATCTCTCATCACCGGAGAATCAAAAAACACCGTTGCCGTGCAAGTGCACCGGGGATTGGAGAAACTTAAACTGTTGTACGTCCAACCCCTCTTAAGCACGGGAGGCACGGAATAATTTTCATTTTTTCCACTCCGTCAGTTTCCCCGCTTTTATTTCAATCTGGTCTGCCGGTCGCAAACGGCGGATTAATTTTTTATCCACGACGCTAACGTGCGGTGACGCCATAAAATCGTCAAAAATTTTCCATAGATTCTTCTTTGAGATGGGCCAGTCGCCGCCGTACTTGGTTAAATTAAATGGTTTTGAATAGCTGCGCATTGTTTTCTTGCCGCTATCCAAAAAATATTCGTTGAAGTAAGACATTGCGAGCTCGCGGATGGATTTATAAACCGGGTCCCGGTATCGCAAAACAGCATGGTTGGTCTTGCTTACGGCTCCCCACCGGCCGTCCCGCTTGAACAGGGCGACGACATGGCCACAATCGTCGTCCGTGGTCCTCAAATTCAAAAGCAGGGGCGGTTCACCGTTATACCAAAGCGCCGCCGCAGCAAAGAGAGCGCCTTCCATGCAATGCGCCTCTTTATTTTTTAGAACTATTAAAGGCGAATAACACGTCCGCTTGCCTGATTCAAAATTTATCCTGATACCGTCCAAAAAATCCTGTATTTTGGCGGGAGAATCCAGTTTATTAAAAATAATTAATTCTTTGAATTCGTCTTTCGGTAATTTCCTCACTAAATAATCATAACAAAGATGGGAAAAATTCCGGAAAAATGGTAAAATATTGCGGCAATGAGCGGTTTCTCCATAGATGAACCCCTGACTCAAGTTGAAGGCATCGGCCGATTCCTACCAAAACTCAAACGCCTCGGAATAACAACCGTGGAGAATCTGCTCGCCCACTTCCCCGTCCGCTACGAGGATTTTTCCCAGATTTATAAAATCGCCGACTTAATACCAAATCAGGAAGCAACCATCCAAGGGCGAATTGAGGAAATTGACGGCCGTCGCGCCTGGCGCCGCCGGAACCTTTATATTGTTGAGTGCCTCATCAGTGATGACACGGGTACGATTAAAGCAGTCTGGTTTAATCAGCCGTACATCAGAAACGTGCTTCAACCCGGGAGAATCGCCAATTTTTCCGGTAAGGTTTCCTTAAGCGGTGAAGAAATACATCTTTCTAATCCGACATATGAACTCATAACAAATGACTCGGAACAGATAACCAAGCACACAGCGAGAATTGTGCCCGTCTATCCCGAAACTAAAGGACTTACTTCCAAAGGCATACGGTATCTCATGAAACCCGTTTTGGATAACCTGGAAAAAATGGAAGAATATTTGCCGGAAGAAATTCTAAAAGAACACAACTTTCCCGAAATAAATCGCGCGCTTCAGGATATCCACTTCCCAAGCGAATTAAGAGAAGCGCTAGCGGCAAAAGAACGTTTTGAATTTGAAGATTTACTTTTACTTCAACTTTTTAATTTAAAACAAAAAATCGCACTGGCCCAAAATGAGGCGCCAAAAATAAAAGTGGACGTGGATTACATAAAAAAGTTGCTTGGAAAGCTTCCTTTTACTCTCACTCTTTCGCAGAAAAAATCGCTTTGGGAAATCCTTAAGGATACGGAAAAAGGCGTCCCAATGAACCGCTTGCTTCAGGGGGACGTGGGTTCCGGAAAAACGATTATCGCGGCGCTAGCGGCCTTAAACGCCGCGAAAAACGGCTATCAGACGGCCCTTATGGCGCCGACTGAAATCCTCGCCCGGCAGCACTTTAATACGCTCGTAAAATTCTTTCCGGAGTTTGACGGCGGCGTTGCGTTTATAAATGCCGCGGGAGGTAAGATTTTCTACGGCCACGAACTTTCATCCGAAATGAGCAAGAAACAGGTTCAGAATGAAATAAAATCCGGGAAAATAAAAATAACTGTCGGCACGCATGCACTCATTCAAAAGAACGTTGAATTCTCAAACCTCGGCCTCGTAATAATAGATGAGCAACATCGTTTTGGTGTAAAACAAAGAGCAGAACTTTTGAAGAATAACGAAGCAAAATCAGTATCTCCGCGAAGGCTAAGACTTGGGCGTCGCCCCGGAGACAGCCTGAGCGGAGATACTGATTTTGCCAAAAATATCCCCCATTTTTTGAGCATGTCCGCCACCCCCATCCCCCGCACTTTATCCCTTACGATTTTTGGGGACCTGGATTTGTCCGTCGTGACCGAGATGCCCAAAAACCGCAAACCGATAATCACGAAAGCGATTGAACCGAGCGAGAGAATGGACGCCTATAAATTCGTCCGGAATGAAATAAAAAAAGGCCGGCAGGTCTTTGTGGTCTGCCCGCGGATAGAGCCGACGGAAAAAAATGAGCAAGTATTTTCCAGATTTGAATGGCAAAAACTTGAAATGAAATCCGTAAAAGAAGAATACGAAAAGCTCTCCAAAAAAATATTCCCCGACCTTAAAATCCTGATGCTCCACGGAAAGATGAAATCGGCGGAAAAGGAAAAAATCATGTCCGCCTTCGCGAACGCTTCGGCGGACAAGCGGGAAAAGGTGGATATATTAATAACAACATCGGTTGTTGAGGTGGGCGTAGACGTGCCGAACGCAACCGTCATGCTCATTGAGGGCGCCGAACGCTTCGGGTTGGCCCAACTTTACCAGTTCCGCGGCCGGGTCGGTCGGGGCGAACACCAATCTTATTGCCTGTTGTTTTCGGACTCCTCATCCCAACTTACCAAGCAACGGCTCAAATCCATCATTGAGGCGAAAAACGGCTTTGAACTCGCGGAAAAAGACCTAAAGATACGCGGGCCCGGAGAATTTTTCGGCCAGTCCCAGACAGGTATGCCCGACCTCGCAATGAAGGCCCTTCAGAACCCCGGAATAATCAAAGAATCCCGCGAAGCAGCCGTCCGAATCATAAAAGACGACCCTCTGCTTAAAAAATATCCGGTGTTAAACCGGAAAATCTCCGAATTCCAAAAACAAATCCACTGGGAATAAACTTGAAGAAAAACGAGAGTACCCCTAGAATAACTACCAGTTCATTCTCTTAACCAATTCGGAGGTTTTATGAAAGGCCTACTAGCGGGACTCGTTCTTTTCGTCAGCGTCAGTTCCGGACAAAATAAAACGGCGACCGATACCGTCATGATTTCCGGCCAATACAAAATTGAAATCAGCTATTCCAATCTCCCAAACCTTCTTTCAAAGTTGATTGTCGGGGCAGCCAAGATAATCGGTTTTGCTCCGAAAGAACTTTTCTATCTGGAAACCGTCACGAAAATCAATAATGATAAAGAGGACGATTTTCGGATGGATCTCAAGGACCAGGATGGGAAAGAATGGCTCAGGGTGGATTCGGATACTTCCATAATTTCTTTTGCCGAACCGCCGCGTTCCAAACGAGACATATTAAGAACTGACGGAGTGAAATTCGTGGCAGATCTGAGAAACTTTTTCAAGAAGCCCGGCGCGTCTAAATTCACCGCTTCATTCAAATTCGGCCGCGATACGCTCACTTTTAAAGTCCTCGGGGCCGCATTGGGGAGCATAGATACGGCCTATCAGAAATATCATCCATCCCGCTATATTTTCTCCAGTGAAAATCAAAAAGGTGAATTGTATATGCGATGTGAATTTCTGGTCGGGTTTGAAGATAAAATTATCGTCTACCCGCAAATCAAAGCTCATCTCTATGAAAAAAAGATGGACTTTGACATAAATCTCAAAAACTTAGTGATTAAGAAATAAAATCGGAACTCTTTAAAAAGAATTCCGATTTTTTTATTTATCCGCTACCGAATCTCCGCTTTAAATTGTTTCCTCGTTTCTTCTATAATCTTTTCTTGAATTGGGTTGATTTCCTCTAGAGTGAGCGTGCGTTCGTTGCTCCGATAAATTGTGCGGTAAGTGTAGCTGATTTTTCCCGTCCCGAATTTTTCGGGATTTTCGTACTTATCCAAAAGGGAAACTTCTTCTATAATATCGCCGCCGATATCACGGATAAGGTCAAAATAATCATTAGGCACAAAATCAGCATCCACCACGAAAGAAATATCGCGAGTGATCGGGGGATACTTGCTTACCTCCTTATACGTGTTCCCCAGAAAAAGCTGGCGTTTCACTCGCTCGTCATTGGACCAAAGAAGGCGTATGTCGGGCAAACTCATACTCACGATAGCCAGGCGTTCCAAGCCGAAACCGAAGGCCCAACCGGTATAGTTTGATGAATCAACTCCGAGTTTCTCAAGAACGCTGCCCTTTACGACTCCGCAGCCGACCACTTCTACCCACTTGCCTCCGATTTCAACTTCCATTTCCAGAGACGGGTCTGTGTAAGGAAAAGTGTCCTTATTCAGGCGGTATTTAACGTCCGGTCCGAATACCGCGGTCGCAATATTACCCAAGGCCTCTTCCAGCTCCTTAGTGCCTATCGTCTTTAGAGATTTGGGCGCCAGATACCAGCCGTCGATTTGATGGAACACGTTCATATGACTCTTGTCTATTTCATCCCTGCGGTAAACCTTACCGAAACTGAAAGCACCCACGGGCTCATTCGCCGCAATCCGCTTTTTTACACCCTCATCCAAAAGGTAGTAATACCACATAATTGTGGTGTGGGTGCGTAAAATATTTTTATTATCCACATAGTAGGTATCCGACCGGCTTCGAGCCGGATGATCAGCCGGGAAATCAAATAAATCGAAACTTATGCTCGCCGACAAAATCTCGGGAGTTTTTATTACGTCCAAGCCCCTAAAATAAGGGCTGGCTAGTATCCGATTTACGATCTCTGCGATGGGGCTTCCCTTTGTTCGCGACAAGTCCGGCATGTTCAAAAACCTTTGGAGACGCAAACCTTCCGGGTCAGTCCTTTTTTCAAGCTCCGCCCTTAATTTTTTCTCCTCCGAGGTGTCTATGTTGATTTCCTTCATGGATAAGAGTTATTTACCTTGTTGTTTTTTTCTTAGAAATTCAATCACTTGTCTCTTCGAAATTATGCCTCCTGCTTTATTATTAAAGAAAGCCATGAACTTTATCCGGCCCGGAGACACGCCCTCTTTCGGGTGCCCCGTCTCGTCAAGCAAACTATCCCTGAATTGAGCCATTTCTCCCTGCGTTATTGTTTCGTTCTTTATCTTCTCCCAAACCCCTAGATCTTCCGGTATTAATTCATCAGCATCAATTGATCCGGGGTAATGAGCTGTTTGTTCGGGCTTGCGCTCTTCTTCCACAATACCTCGCATTTCTTCCCGGAAACTCGTCATTTTTGTTTCCAAATCCTCCGAATTGTTTTTTGGTTGTTCCATATTTTTTATCGTGGCTGGGGTGAGAATCGGACTCACGACCCGACGCTTATGAAACGTCTGCTCTACCACTGAGCTACCCAGCCGTTTCCAATTTTGAAATTATAAG
>JBEKSI010000012.1:0-15590 GCA_049997835.1 Minisyncoccia bacterium
TTAAGAAAGCAAACATCAATGCAAGAAAATCCCGATAAGGACTTTTTGGAATTCCTGGTGAAGGCAATTGTTGATCACCCGGAAGATGTTGTGATTGACCGGCGGGTTGACGAGATGGGCGTGCTCCTCTCGCTCAAAGTTCATTCTCAGGATATGGGTCAGGTGGTCGGCCGGCAGGGTTCTACTGCCAAGGCCATTCGGACTCTCTTGAGGATTGTGGGCATAAAGAGCAACGCGCGCGTTAACCTGAAGATTGAGGAACCGGAAGGTTCTACTCATCGTCCGAGAGAAGCAACGCAACAGACCAGCAGTTTCTAATATTAATTTAGAAGAGAAAACCCGAGCTAAAACTCGGGTTTTCTTATTTCTTAGGATGATATATGAGACCCGGCGCACCAAAAAAGTGTGCGCTCCGGGCCGCTAGGCCAAGTCCTACCCACTTTTTCAGTACGCCGGGTCTCATTCTCTTAAATCATTTAATGAAATATAATTGAAGAAATGACATTTCATATTATTACTTTGTTTCCGGAGGCGATTGGAGAATACCTACATTCGTCCATTTTGGGCCGGGCGGAGAAGAATAAGATTATAAAATTCAATCTGGTGAATCTGCGGAAGTTCGGGGTAGGGAAGCATAAAAAAGTGGATGACCGGCCTTACGGCGGTGGCGCCGGTATGGTGATGATGGCCGAGCCGATTTTA
Organism: Minisyncoccia bacterium; assembly: GCA_049997835.1. Classification (GTDB taxonomy): domain Bacteria; phylum Patescibacteriota; class Minisyncoccia; order UBA6257; family GWB1-50-10; genus JBBTQX01. The sequence goes on from JBEKSI010000012.1 coordinate 703, forward strand.
GAAGCGGTTGATTCAATTAAAAGGAAAATTAAAAAAGGGGGGAAAACAGCGGTAGTGGTGTTTTCCGCTAAAGGGAAACAATTCAACCAGAAGGTGGCTTATGATTGGGCGAAAAAATTTGATGATATTATTTTTATAGCCGGACGCTATGAAGGTATTGATGAAAGGGTAGTGAAAGCGTTAAAAGCAAAGGAGTTGTCTATTGGCCATTACGTTTTAACTGATGGCGATGTAGCGTCCATGGTGGTAATTTCAGCAGTGGCTCGTTTGGTGCCGGGGGTTATCAAGCTGGAGTCGCTGGAAGAAGAATCTCATTGGAATTTACTATTAAAGAAAGAAAAAGACGTGCCCGAAGGAGATGGTTTGGAATATCCGCATTTCACCCGCCCAGAAGTTTTAAGCTATCACGGTAAAAAACACAAAGTGCCAAAGGTGTTACTTTCGGGGAATCATAAAGAAATTGAGAAGTGGAGAAAGAAGTAAATATTCTTTTTTCGCGGTGAGTCCCGGCACGCGGGGAAAGTGTGCGCTCCGGGGCGCTATCCGCCAGCTGGCGGACAAGTCTTACCCACTTTTCCCATCATGCCGGGACTTATTCGTAGGAATAATTTAACAACCGTTTTCTCAGTTGCGTTTAAATAACACCATGAGCCCCGCCTGTGTTTGTTAACAACCAACAACAAAAGGGATAACCCCTCCTTAAGAAAACTGTCTCGCAGGCCGAGCGGGCAGGTGTCCGCCCTGGGCGGACGAGCGAGGCCGAGAGCAAGTGCAAATTCCTCGCTGGGGAATTTGATAACGTGTTTTCGTAGGAGGGGTTATCCCGCACCAATCTTTTGACTTTTTTTTCATTTTTGCTTACCATACCAATCGTTCACTTATTATGGCGACTGAAACAATCAACAATGATTTAATTCAGGAAATGGCGAAGGCCGGCGTTTTTTACGGCCATAAAAAAACCAAGACCAACCCGAAAATGAAGCCCTACATCGGCGGTCGGAGGAATGAAATTGAACTTCTGGACCCCGAGACGGTTCTAAAAAGCTTGGAACAGGCAACGGGATTTCTCAAGGAAAAATTCGCTTTGGGCGGTCTGGTGCTTTTAACCGGCACGAAACCGGCAGCCAAGGAGGCGATAAAATCGCTCGCGGAGGAAACTAACATGCCCTTCGTGATTTTCCGGTGGCTTGGCGGCACGCTCACGAATTTCAAAGTCATCAGCCAGCGCTCCAATTATTACCAGGATATGAAAATCAAGATAGAAAAAGGCGAACTCACCAAATATACCAAAAAGGAACAGTTGGAATTTGCGAAGGAATCCGCGAAAATGTCCCGCTTTTTTGACGGGCTCAAAAATCTGAATCGTCTGCCGGACGCGGTGCTTCTAGTTGACCCGGTGGAGAGCGAAACGGCGGTTGCCGAGGCGAAGCGCCTTCATATCCCGATAGTGGCGATTATGGATACGAACGACGACCCGACTGGAATTGATTATCCGATATTCGCGAATGACCACACGAAGTCCAGTGTGGATTGGATTTTTGCTAAAATCAGAGAAGCGATAAAGCAGTAGAAATGACCAATCCAATTGTGAAACTTAGGGAAATGACCGGCGCGGGTGTGATGGAATGCAAGCGCGCGCTTGAAAAAGCCGGCGGAGATTTTGATAAGGCCGTGGAATTCATCCACGAAGCGGGTTTGTTGAAAGCCGAGAGCAAAAAAGAAAGAAAAACCGGCGCGGGGCTTCTTATCTCCTACATCCACAACGAGCGGGTGGGCGTTCTTTTGGAAATGCGCGCCGAGACGGATTTCGTCGTGCGTTCCGATCCGTTCAAGGAATTATCCCACAGCATAGTTATGCAGATTGCGGCGATGAACCCGGTTAGTGTTGAAGAATTGCTCAAGCAGCCGTTTATCAAAAATGAATCTCAAACGATAAGCGATTTGGTTAAAGGCACTACCGCCAAGGTGGGAGAAAATATAAAAGTGGAAAAATTCTGCAGATACGAATTGTAGAAATTTAAAAAATTTATTCTTATGCTCTGGTTTATCATAGAAATAGTCATAATGGTTTCCCTGGCCGGGATTATTTATCTTCTGGCAAGAGCGCTGCCCCGGGTGAGCGATGAAGTCGCGTATAGCTTTGCGGAACGGAGCCGGGTAATGTCGTATGTGGAAAAACTGGACGACATTTTAAAGGCCTTTCTGGAAAAGTTCTTGAGGCAGGCGATGGTCTGGATCCTTAAGATTGGGAACTTCGTGAGCGGGAAGCTTAATAAATTTAAAAAAGAAGCGCCGAAAGAAAATAAACTGCCTGTTATTGAGGAAAAGAAGGAATCGGATTAGAATACTTTCAGCAATCCGCGCAGGTGGCGGAGCGGTCAATCGCATCAGACTGTAAATCTGACGCCTTTATGGCTACGAAGGTTCGAATCCTTCCCTGCGCACAAGTTGCAAAACCCGTCATTTTGGCGGGTTTTGTTATATAATTAAACAAGATGATAAAGAATTTCTTGGTTAAGTTTTTCAAGAACCAGAGCGGCCAAAGCTTAATGGAAATCATTATCGGCTTGAGCATCGGGGCGATTTTAATCGGCACCGCCAGTTTCGGTGTCGCTTTCACGCTTCGCTCCACGACCAGCAACCAGGGTTTAGCCAGCGCTTCCCAGATGACCCAGGGTCTTTTGAACAATGTTCAGAGTTTTTCAAACGGCAATTGGCAGAATATTTACGGGCTTTCCAAGAGTTCCAGCACCCAATATTTCCTGAACGCGAGTGGCACTTCTTACATATCGGTTCAAGGCCAGGAAGGACTTATTGATAATGACGTGACGAATGGGCTTGTGGGGGAGTGGAAATTTGACGAGGATGCGGTCTCCACGAGCACCACGACATACGACGCGACAGGAAACAACAATAATGGGACGCTCGTTAATGGAACGTCACGCGCGTCTTCAACATGTAAGATAGCCAATTGCGCTAGTTTCAACGCCACTAACAGCAACTATATCAACGTACCGAGCACCTCAACGCTCAATTTCACCACTAACGGAACCTTCAGTATCTCCGTATGGGTGAATCCAAATACTTTCAGTACTACATGGCGGAGGGGAATTATACGGCAGGAAAATTACCTGACCAGCGGCTACCGATTTGGATTCGGTGGAACTGGGCAGCCGTTATTTTGGACGACACAAAGTGGTGGAACGCTGGCTCTAAATGGGTCTGTTAATCTGGCATTGAACCAATGGAACCATCTCGTGGTTACCTATGATAATCAGCAGGCATATATGTATTTGAATGGAACTCAAATAGGAGGTGCCACCGGGACGTACATAGCAGGATCAAGCCCGGTTCGGTTGGGTTGGGTTGTGTCCGAATATTTCAGTGGACTTCTTGACGATGCCCGTTATTACAACCGCGCGCTTTCAGCGAGCGAGGTTCAGCAACTTTTTAATACCCAAGCCTTCACCCGATATTTCTATATGGAAGATGTCTGTCGCACGGACGATTCTTCCGGCAATATCGCGTCTTCATCTTCGCCGTGTTCCGGCGGTAACGTTGATGATCCGCTGACCCAGAAAATCACGGCGGTCACTCAGTGGACTGCGGGAGGAGGTACGGACCAGGTGAATCTCTCTCGATATCTCACGCGCTGGGGAAATTTCTCCGTCCGTCAGACGGACTGGTCCGGCGGTTCGGGGCAGGACGGGCCGATTGTAAACCCGGATGATAAATATTCTTCCAGTTCAAACATAACGACAAACCCATTGGGCTCGATTCAAATTCAGGATTTAACCCAGCAATAATCGCGGTTTTGTTCTATAATTAAAATAATCAATATGACAAAAGTTCAGAATTTCAGCGAGAATCTGGAAAAAAGTTTGGCCCGACTCGGGCATGAGGTCTCAAAAAAACTGGAATCGGCGGAAAACAGGCGACTTGGGGAAAAAGAAGTTTTAAAACAGTCCTTCCAGGCCATGGCTTTGAACGAAGAAAAGGCCCCAACTGGCGGTAATGCGATTCCTTCGGCGCCGGCGGCTCTTCCGGCGGATGATTTTATGCCCGCTTATCTTTCCGGCGACGCGAATTCAAAAAAAGCCGTTGGAGGACTTCTCCAGATTGCGGAAAACGGGGATATTGAAAAGGCCGTCCGCGAAGCCCGAAGATACCCCCCGTTCATTGAAGACGCCTTTCACGACGCTCTCGTTGAAAAATTCCTTCCGGAAATGAAGAGGCGCGGCATCATAAAATAATCGATTATGTCCCCGTTTTTAAGTTTTCTATTAACCTTCTTGATTTTTGCCGGCGGAGTCGGTTTCTATTTTTACTGGAAAGCGGAGCGGCGCAAGCGCTTGGTTCGCGGCTTGGAAACGAAGCTTTTTCTAATACGGGTTCCGGCGGGGAGCGGCGAAGAAAAAGATTTTAAAAAAGAAATAAACGTTTCCGAGCAGTTTTTCAATTCCATCGCGGCCTTCAAGGAACCGATTGCGTTTGAAGTTGCGGTTTCCCATGTCGGCCGGGAAATTTCCTTTTTTGCTTCCGTGCCGGCCAAATTTGCGGACGCATTTATAAAACAAATTCAATCCATTTGGAGCGATTCCATAGTGGAAGCGGCGGAAGAATACAACATTTTCAATTATTCCGGGGCGGTTTCGGCCGCAACCGTGCTCCTAAAACAAAGATTCATCCTTTCTTTAAAAACTTACGAAGAAGCGGAATCGGACACTTTTCTTCCGATTTTGGGAGGGCTCGCGAAGATAAGCGATATCGGCGAAGGAGGAGCGCTTCAGTTTATTGTCTGTCCGGCCAGGAAGGACAGAAAAAAGGAGGCGCAGGGAGTGCTGAAATCCCTCAAGAAGGGCTGGAAGCTCGGTGATATTCTTGGCGACCAGCTCTCTTTTTCCCTTTCAAACTTTACGGACGCCGTGTCCGGCAAGGTGGAAAAGAAGCCCGAGAAGCCCGTCGTTGACGAAGAAGCGGTGAAGCTCATAAACGGCAAATTAGCCAAACCTCTTTTTGAGGTGAATGCCAGGATTGTCGCTTCGGCGCCGAGCCAGTTTCAAGCCGATTCAATTTTAGACGGTCTCACCGCCGGTTTTTCCCAATTTGCCGTGCCCAACCGGAATGAGTTTAAAATAACGAGAGTAAAAAGCGGCGACAGAGATTTTTTCCACAAATATTCTTTTCGGGATTTTGATAAAAATAAAACAATGACGTTGAATAGCGGCGAATTAGCCAGCGTTTTCCATCTGCCGACTTCAACCACGAACATTCCCAACATAAAAATGGTTAAGGCCCGCGAGGCCGCGCCGCCAGTCAGCTTGCCGAAAGAGGGTTTGCTTATCGGCCGCAGCGTTTTCCGGGGAGAAAGTACTGATGTGAGAATCGCGGATGACGACAGGCGGCGGCACATCTACATGGTTGGCCAGACCGGCACCGGCAAATCCAACCTTCTAGTGAATATGGTTTCCGATGACATCAGAAAAGGCAAAGGCGTGGCGGTGATAGACCCGCACGGCGATCTGGCTGAAGATATTCTCAGTCTTATTCCAAAAAACCGCCTGGAGGACGTGATATACTTCAGTCCCGGACATCTTTCCAATCCCGTGGGGTTGAATATGCTGGAATACGATTTCAGCCGGCCGGAAGAAAAAACTTTCATCGTTAACGAGCTTCTGAATATTTTTGACAAGCTTTACGACTTGAAGACCACCGGCGGTCCGATGTTTGAACAATACATGCGGAACGCCCTGCTTCTCCTGATGGAGGATTCGGTAAACGAGCCGGCAACGCTTATGGAGGTGCCGCGGGTTTTTTCGGATTCGGCTTTCCGGGCCCGGAAGCTCGCCAGAATCAGAAACCCGGTCGTAATTGATTTTTGGGAAAAGGAAGCGGTAAAGGCCGGCGGCGAGGCGGCGCTTTCCAATGTCACCCCTTACGTCACGTCCAAATTCAATAATTTCACGGCGAACGATTATATCCGTCCCATTATCGGCCAGGCGCGTTCGGCCTTCAATTTCCGCGAAGTGATGGATAGCGGAAAAATTCTAATAGTGAATCTTTCCAAGGGGCGCGTCGGGGACATTAACGCGAATCTCATCGGGATGATCGTTGTCGGGAAGATCCTGATGGCCGCTTTGGGCCGGGTGGACATAGAACAGGAGAAGCGCCGGGATTTTTACCTTTACATAGACGAATTCCAGAATTTTGCGACAGATTCCATCGCGGTGATTCTTTCCGAAGCGAGGAAGTACCGGCTTGATCTTACGCTCGCGCATCAGTTTATTGCCCAGCTGTCGGATAAGATCCGGGACGCTGTTTTTGGAAATGTCGGATCGCTCATTTCTTTCCGGATCGGCGCGAAAGACGCGGAGTTTTTAGCGAAGCATTTTGAGCCGGTTTTCAAGGAAACCGATCTGATTAACATTGATAATTACGAGGCCTATGTTAAACTTCTGATAAAAGGAGAGACCGCGAAACCCTTCAATGTGCGGATGATCAAAGCCGAACCGGGTAATTTGGAAATATCCAAAAGCGCCAAGGAAATTTCGGAGAGAAAATACAGCCGGCCAAGGGATGTGGTTGAGCAGGAGATATATAATCGTCTGAGAAATTAGACAGAGAGCAGAATGCAAAATAAAAAGGATTACCAATTAGTTTCAATCGTCGGTTTTTTGGTTGGTTGGCTGATACTTCTGCCAGCCGCCGGTTTTGGCATTAGTGTTACGCCGCTTCTTGCGGTGCTCTCGGTCGTTGGTTTCACTGTTTTTGCGATTGCGGCCATGGCTGCGCTCTTGTGGCTCAGCCGGTTCTGGTCTTCCTTTCGGGAAATCGGAAAATTTGCGGCTGTTGGCACGCTTAACAGTTTTATTGATCTTGCTATTTTGAATCTTCTCATCTTCGCTACCGGAGCCACGGTTGGTTTCGTTTTTATCGTAATAAAATACTTAGCTTTCATGATAGCGGCCGTAAACAGTTATTTTTGGAACAAATTCTGGACATTTGGGAGCCGATTGCCGGTGACATTCACAGAATCCGTGAGATTCGCAATCTTTACCGGGGTCGGCGCCGTCATTAATTCTCTTGTGGCTTATGCGATAGTGACTTTTATCGCTGCGCCCGCGCCACTCACTATGCACGGCTGGGATAATGTTGCGGCCGTCTTAGCCATCTTCGCCAATATGGTGTGGAATTTCCTGACTTATAAAAAGATAGTTTTCAAAAATCAATGAAACCGTTCCTGTCCATCATTATACCGGTTTATAACGAATCCAAACGTTTGCCTCTGACTTTGGTTGATATGGACCGCCATCTCTCCCAAGCGGAGTATTCCTATGAAATCATAGTGGTTGATGACGGCTCCACGGACGGGACGGGAGAAATAGTAAGCCGGTTCAGCCGGACCATAAAAAACCTTCGCTTAACGGGATACAAAGAGAACCATGGCAAGGGCTATGCCGTGCGTTTTGGAATGCTTGAGGCAAAAGGGAACTACCGGATTTTTATGGATGCCGACAATTCCACCTCCATTGACCAGTTTGATAATATGCTCCCGTTTTTGAAAGAAGGCTACGAAGTCGTTATCGGTTCGCGGGACGTAAAGGGCGCGAAGCTCATTCCGCCCCAGCCGTGGTATAAGCGTTTGGTGGGGAACATCGGGAACATAATAATCCAAATCCTGCTTCTCCCGGGAATGTGGGACAGTCAGTGCGGATTCAAATGTTTTTCGGAAGCGGCGGCCGAGAAAATCTTTTCCTTGAGCCGGATAAACAGATGGGCTTTTGACGTTGAAGCGCTCTCGCTGGCAAAAGAGATGGGTTATCGCATTAAAGAAATTCCGGTAACCTGGGTGAATAATGTTGAGTCCAGAGTTAAGCCCCTCGCCTATGTCAGGGTCTTGTGGGACGTGGTTCGTATCCGCATTTGGCTATGGCGGAACGTTTACCGCCTCCAAAAAAATGCTTAAGCGCTCCGAAATACGCCACGATCTAATTTCCGGCAATTGGGTGATTATCGCCCCAAAACGGGGGAGCCGACCGAATGATTTTAAAAACAAACCAAGAAAGGAGATATCAAAGAACAAGTGCCCGTTTGAAGGAACGCTCGCCGGTCAGGAAATCGTAAAATTATACGGCGCCGGGAAAGATTGGCGTTTTGCCGTCATGAAAAACAAGTATCCGGCGGTGGTCCACGGAACCGGCCCGATGGTTAAAAAGAAAAGCGGTATCTACGAAATATTAAAGGGTTTCGGTCACCATGAACTGGTGGCAACGAGAGATCATGATAAAAATTTTCCGAGGATTTCAAAAGATGAAGCAATCAATTTATTCTGGGTTTTAAGGGACAGATATCAAATATTAAAAAAAGAAAAGGAAGTTGCCTACGTTTCCATTTTCCATAACTGGGGAGTGAAAGCGGGCGCGAGCATTTATCACCCCCACTATCAGATAGTGGCCGTGCCGATCGTGCCGCGTTCGGTGGAAATATCCCTCTTAAATTCCGAAAGGTATTTCAGAAAAACCGGACGTTGCATGCATGATTTCGTTGTCGCCCACGAACTGCGGGATAAGAAGAGGATTATTTTCAAGAATAAAAACGCGGTTGTCGTTGCTCCCTACGTTTCCCGTGAGCCGTTTCAATTGCGCGTCTACCCTCTTAAGCACCGTCCTTACTTTGAAGAAACGCCGGATAACGAGTTGAAGGATATCGCGCTGGCTCTCCGAACCGCTCTCCTAAAACTGGAAAAGAAACTGAATAAGCCGGATTATAATTTTTACATCCATACCGCGCCGGCCAAAAACGCCAAGTCCTATGGCCACTATCATTGGCACATAGAAATAGTGCCGCAATCGAATGTTTCAGCCGGATTTGAGCTGGGAACGGGGATAGAAATAAACACCGTGGACCCGGATGATGCGGCAAGAATCTTAAGAAGTAAGTGAAATCTCAGTGAGCCCCGGTGCACCGAAAAAAGTGTGCGCTCCGGGCCGCTAGGCCAAGTCTTACCCACTTTTTCTCGGTGCACCGAGTCTCTATTCTTGTTTTATAGTATTATTAATCTTAAATGAGTAAGTTAGTAGTGGCTAATTGGAAAATGAATCCGGCTTCTTTGAGAGAGGCGGTTAAGCTTGCGAAGGCCTGCGATAAAAAGGGAACGGTGATTGCGCCGCCTTTTGTTTTTTTAGAGGAGGTCGGAAGGACTCTAAAGAAAGCGGCGCTTGGGGCGCAGAACGTTTCTTATGAATCCGCCGGCGCTCATACCGGGGATATTTCCGTGAGACAACTTAAATCTTTAGGCGTTAAGTACGCGATAATTGGCCACTCGGAGCGCCGCGCTTCGGGGGAAACCGACGCGGTTATCAACAAAAAAATAAAGGCGGCTTTGGCCGGCGGGCTTAAGGTAATTTTATGCGTGGGAGAAAAGTGGAGCATCAGAAAAAAAGGAATTGCCGCCGCAAAGAAATTCGCGGCTAGTCAATTTAAAAGGGATTTAGAAGGTATTATAAGTTCCAATTTAAAAGCTCCGGATTTGATAATTGCCTATGAACCCGTCTGGGCCATTAGTACCGGCAAAAACGATAATCCGGAAAACGCCTCGGAAATGGCCATTTTCATAAAAAAACAGATTACTCTTATACATAAGAGTAAGGGAATAAAGGTTTTATACGGCGGATCGGTGAACGCGAAAAATGCCAGATCATTTCTGAAAGCGAAAAATATAGACGGTCTCCTCGTCGGCGGCGCGAGTTTGAGTTCAAAGGAATTCGGCAAGATAATTAAACTAAATACATGATCAGGGGACAGAAAAAGTTTTTATACGGATTGTTTTATATCATAATCTTCGGATTGATTATCTGGGCCTTCATTCCGTCTTCAAACGTTCCGACGCCTACGCCGGTTGCAAATTCCAGTCAGTCTCTGCCACTTCAGTTAATTGAAGTGCCATGGATTTTCAAAAGCGAGAGTACTAAAAAAGTCGTGTTTCTTGCGCAGGTCAAGAATCCGAACGCGGAATACGGAGCAGAAAGGTTTTCTTTCGCGTTTTCCGTTCTGGATAGAAACGGAAACGTTTTAAACAAGGTTTCCGGCACGGATAAAATTCTGCCGTCGGAAACCAGATATGTTGTTTATAATCTTGACACACTCAGTCCGGATTTATTTCAGGCGGCCGTAAGCGCGGATTTTAAAATTAGCGATTCCCAATTTGCCGCGGCTAACAAATTTTTAGCTCCGAGTATCGCCGTTGTTTCCGGCCCAGATGTTTCATCCGACGGGTCCAAGATTTCCGTAACGGCAACGATAAAAAACCAGAGCACTTTCCCGGTTGCGGCGGTCAAAGCCACAGTAGTTATCGGAAACAAGTACGGCGACCCGGTTTCTGCCGGGGAAACGCTGATCCAGAATCTGGGCGGATTTGAAGAAAGGCAAGTTACCGTGTATTTCCCGGCGGATCAGGAATTAATTCAGGAAGCGGCAGCGAGAAAACCGGAAATCTTTTTGAACGGGGAATAACAGATGTTCAGGAATACTTTGAACCGTTTCAGGGATTTTGATTGGGCGCTAATGGGCGGTCTTCTGTTTCTTGCGCTTGTGAGCCTGGTTTCGCTTGCGAGCTATGATATGGGTTTCTTCTGGCGCCAGTTTGCCTGGTATGCGCTCGCTTTCGGTATAATTTTTTTTGGCGCATTTTTCAACTGGTCCTGGATTTTACGCTGGGCGCCGTTCCAGTACGGACTCTATTGGTTTTCCATACTGCTTTTGTTAGCTTCAAATTTCCAGTCCCACTCTGTTCGGGGAACGAAAAGCTGGCTTACGATAAGTGGTATTCAATTTGAGCCGGAAGAACTGGCTAAGCTCGCGCTTATAATCCTTCTTGCCGGATTTTTCACGCGCCGCCATATCGCGGCTTGGCGCGCCAAAAATCTTTTCACTTCTTTTTTTTATGCCGCGTTGCCGGCGGTCTTCACGGCCATTCATCCCGATCTGGGTTCCACCATCGTCATATTGAGTATCTGGGTCGGTTTCGTTTTGATGGGCGGCATTCATAAGAAGAGAATATTGATCGGTTTCGGGATAATTATTTTTGCGGCCGTCCTTATGTGGGTTTTCTTTTTGAAACCCTATCAGAAAGACCGGCTGACTGCTTTTCTTTTTCCCGAGCGCGACCCCTTGGGTATAAACTATAACGTTATCCAATCCAAGATCGCCATCGGTTCCGCGGGTTTCTGGGGTAAGGGCTTCGGCGAAGGAACGCAGTCCCAGCTCCGGTTTCTGCCCGAAGCGCAGACCGATTTTATCTTCGCGTCCTTCACGGAAGAGTGGGGGCTCTTGGGAGCGTCCGTTCTTCTCCTGACGTTTCTTCTGGTGCTCTACAGATTAATAGATATCAGCTTAAGAGCGGGGGGTAACGATTCAAAATTCGTGATTTTCGGCTGCGCTTTGGTGTTTTTCGCGCATTTCTTGATAAATATAGGGGCCAATCTGGGTCTAATGCCCGTAACCGGCATCACTCTTCCCTTCGTAAGCTACGGGGGTTCCAGCGTCTTGACTATCGCAACCCTCATAAGTATAATTCAACATATAAAACTTGAGTCCCGCTAAAAAATTAAAACCTGGAAAAGGGAGGGGTCTGGCCGCCCTGCGTTTTAATTTTTTGTCGCGAAAGCGGGTTTTAATACCAGCTTAGTTTTAATGAATCCCGAAAACAGCAAAACTGGTTTTTGGAGTACGCGCTTCCTGATTTCATTGGGAGTGGTTTTAATTTTTGTTCTCGTGGCGGCTTATTTCTTTTACGGCCTTCAGCCGAGCTACGCGCTGTTGAATCCGGTGAGCTTCACCGTCACCAAAGGAGAGAGCTTCCGTTCCATCGGCGCGGATTTATCCCAAAAATCCTTGATAAAATCCATCGCCGTTTTCAAAACTTACGCGATTCTTTCCGGCAATGCCAGAAAGTTCCAGCCGGGCGTGTATGAGCTCGCGAGCACAATGAGCGTTCCGCAGATAGTGGACTTTCTTTCGGCGGGCGGGAAAAATAACGTGACCGTAAAAATTTTAGAGGGTTGGACGCTCAAGGACGTTGATGCGGCGCTTGCTTCTTCAAGCGTGATTTCATCCGGCTCGCTTCTGAATTTCCCGTTCAAGAATCTGGCGGCCCAGTATCCGTTTTTAGCCGAAGAAAATTCTTTGGAAGGTTTTCTTTTTCCCGATACTTATAATTTTGAACTGAATTCATCGCCCGAGGCGGTTTTGCGCGCCTTTTTGGATAATTTTGAGTTGAAGGCCTGGCCGGCTCTTTCCGACCGGAAGGATTGGTACAGTTCCTTGATTCTTGCCTCGTATCTTGAAAGGGAAGTACCTAACCTGAATGACCGGAAAATCGTTGCCGGCATAATTCTGAAGCGTTTTAAAATAGGCATGCCGTTTCAGTTGGATGCGACGGTGAGTTACGCCAAGTGTGGCGGAACCCTTAATTCCTGCATAAATCCGGTTGTTGCGAAAAATGACCTGAAATTAGATTCTCCCTTTAACACTTACACCCGCCAGGGTTTTACTCCGACTCCCATCGCGAATCCCGGCCGCGAAGCGATTGACGCGGCGCTTTCGCCCCAGACAAGCAGCTATCTGTATTTCATCTCCGACCCCAAGACGGGAAAGACGATTTTCGCGAAGACGCTGGATGAACAAAATTCAAACAGAGCTAAATATCTATAAATCAGTCGATTTTTTTAAAAATAAATGCCCAAAGTAAAAATATTTTCTTCATATAAAGGTCCGACCATCACTCCGCTCAATCTAGTGGAGGTTCAGAACAACTCCTTCAAGTGGTTTTTAGAAAAGGGATTGCGGGAGCTTTTTGACGAAATTTCCCCGATTAAAGATCACACCGGGAAGGAACTGGAGCTGAGTTTTTTGGATTATAAATTTGACCAACCGAAATACAGCGAACCGAAGTCGCTTGAAAAAGACCAGACCTATGAAGCGCCGCTCCGGGTGAACGTGAAACTTACGAACGTTTTGAACAAGCAGTCCAAAGTTCAGGAAGTTTATTTGGGCGATTTTCCGATCATGACCGCTCGCGGCACTTTCATCATCAACGGCGTTGAGCGCGTCGTGATTTCTCAGATCATCCGCTCGCCGGGCGCTTACTTTACGATGAATCTTTTCCGCGGCCGCAAACTTTTCGGCGCCAAGGTAATTCCGAATCGGGGTGCTTGGCTTGAGTTGGATACCGAAGCCGACGGATTTTTGGGAGTGAAAATTGACCGCCGACGAAAAGCGCCGGTAACCCAGCTTTTGAGGATTTTTGGCCTTAAGGACAACGACGCCATTTTGAAGGCCTTCGCTAAAGTGGATACGGGCGCGCTGAAATACATTCAAGCTACTCTGAAAAAAGACGATGCGAAAGACGTTGATGATTCATTCATAGAAATTTATCGTCGTCTCCGGCCGGGAGATTTGGCGACCGTGGAGAATGCCAAGCTCCTCATTGAACCGATGTTTTCCCGGTTTGACCGCTATGATTTGAGTCCGGTCGGCCGCTATAAATTCAACCAGCGCCTCAATTTAGGCAAAAAGGACAGTCGGCTTCTGGATTTGGAAGATTTGGTTGCGGCCGTTTCGGAAGTGATTCGTTTGAATAATGACATAAAGGCCCAACCCGACGATATTGACCATTTGGGCAACCGGCGCATCCGCTCGGTGGGCGAATTAGTGCAGGCCCGTTTGCGGGTGGGCTTTGCCCGGTTGAAGCGCGGCGTGCAGGACAGAATGTCCACGATGGACCGCAAAACCCTTCAGCCCGCCCAACTTATAAATTATAAACTTCTAACCTCGGTTGTCCGCGATTTCTTCGCGGCTTCCCAGCTTTCCCAATTCATGGATCAGGTTAATCCTCTCGCGGAACTGGAACATAAGCGGAGAATTTCGGCGATGGGTCCCGGCGGTCTTACCCGCGAGCGGGCCGGTTTTGAAGTTCGTGACGTGCATCCCTCGTATTACGGCCGCATCTGTCCGATTGCAACGCCGGAAGGCGCGAATATCGGTCTCGTAAATTATCTGGCTGGTTTCACGCGCGTGAACGATTTTGGTTTTTTGGAAACGCCCTATTTCAAAGTGAAGGACGGGGTGATAACCAAAGAAGTTGTTTGGCTGGACGCCATCTCCGAGCAAAAATTCAACATTGCCCAGGCCGACGCGAAGATAGATGAAAAATGGCGTATTTTAGACGAAGTTATTTCAGCGAGAAAGAAGGGGATCCCCGGCACCTGCGACAGGAAAGAAGTGGAGTTGATGGATGTTTCACCGAATGAGCTTTTCAGTATTTCCACATCGCTCATACCATTTTTGGAGCACAGTGACGCAAACCGCGTATTGATGGGTTCAAACATGCAGCGGCAGGCCGTGCCGACCCTGAGACCGGAAGCGCCGATAGTTTCAACCGGAGAAGAAGAGCGGGCCGCCCAGGATTCCGGCCAGGTCATTATTTCAGACGTGAACGGAACAGTTACGGAAACAGACAGCCGCTCCATTACCGTAAAAACTTCCGAGGGAAACAAAGTTTTCAATCTTTATAAATTCAAGCGTTCCAATCAGTCCACTTGCATGTCTCAGCGCCCGTCGGTTTCGGTGGGAGACAAGGTAAAATCGGGCACCGTTTTAGCCGATGGTCCGGCGACCAAGGAAGGCGTTCTTTCTTTAGGCAAGAATTTGCTCGTGGCTTTCCTCCCGTGGTACGGCGGCAACTTTGAAGACGCCATCGTTATTTCGGAAAAAGTGGCGCGGGATGATTTCTTCACCTCCATTTACATAGAAACGTTCACCTGCTTGGTGCGCGACACGAAACTCGGCCCTGAAATGACCACGCCGGATATTCCGAACGTTTCGGAAGA
>JBEKSI010000013.1:0-15336 GCA_049997835.1 Minisyncoccia bacterium
ATTTAATAAAAATAAAACAATATGTTTCAAGACCCCTGGTTAGCGGGTGGTTTGGCGGCTTTAGGTATCGCAATCGGCTACTTCGCAAGATTGGTAGCGGCGAGGCGTCTTCACTCATCTTTAGAACGGAAGGCGGAGCGAGAGCTTGAAGCGGCGAAATCGCAATCAAAAGAAATAATTCTTAATGCCCGGACCCAAGCGGCTTCCGTTTTGGTGGAAGTGCAAAAAGAAGAAAAGGAGCGCAAGCAGGAATTGCGGCGGTTGGAAGAACGTCTCATAAAAAAAGAAGATTCTTTGGATCAGTCGTCCAAAGACCTGGAAGGCCAGAACCGCCGGATAAGCGAGAGAGAGAACGACCTGAAGAAAAAAGAAGAAGAAGCGAAAGGGCTTCACGAAAAATCCCTGCGCGAAATAGAGCGAGTGGCCGGCCTCTCAAGAGAAGAAGCGAAGAAAGCCATCTTCAATGAGATTGAAACCGAGGGGCGGCAGGAAATCGCGAATGACATCGCCCGACTGGAAAAAGAACGTAGAGACGACATAGAAAAAAAGAGTTTGGAAATAATCACGGGAGCCATCCAGCGCTATGCCCGGAATTCAATCGCGGACGTGACGACGAGCGTCGTAAATCTTCCGGATGAGGATATTAAAGCGAAAATCATCGGCCGGGAAGGACGCAATATCCGCACGTTTGAACGCCTGACCGGCGTGGAGCTTATCGTGGATGAAACCCCCGAAAGCGTCGTGATATCCTCTTTTGACCCGATGCGGCGCGAGTTGGCTAAAATGGCGCTTGAAAAACTGCTGAAAGACGGTCGCATCCAACCAGCAAAGATCGAAGAGAAGGTGGAAGAAGCCCGTCAGCAACTGGAAGACCGGATACATAAAATCGGCGAAGAAGCGGCCTACGAAGTCGGGATTATGGATTTGCCGAAAGAAATCCTTTATCTTCTCGGGCGGCTTAATTTCCGAACCAGCTACGGGCAGAACGTTCTACTCCACTCCATTGAAATGTCTCACATCGCCGGAATGATGGCGGGCGAACTGCACCTGAACGTGGACGTCACGAAAAAAGGCGCCCTGCTTCACGATATCGGCAAGGCCATAGACCACGAAGTGGAAGGAACGCATGTGGAAATCGGGCGAAAATTGCTCAAAAAATACAATATGCCCGACGTAATAATCCAAGCCATGGAATCCCATCATGATGAATATCCGTATTCAACGCCGGAATCGTATATTGTGGCCGCCGCGGACGCTATATCGGCTGCTCGGCCGGGCGCACGCCGCGACACCCTGGAAAAATACGTGAAACGGCTTGAGGAGATAGAAAAGGTGGTAAACGGCTTTGACGGCGTGAAACAATCTTATGCGGTCTCCGCCGGACGCGAAGTTAGGGTTTTCGTGGTGCCGGAAAAAATCGACGACTTCGGCGCCCTGGAACTCGCCAAGAAAATCGCAAGCAAAATCCAGTCCGACGTCCAATACCCGGGTGAAATAAAAGTGACGGTTGTCCGCGAAGTGAAGGCGGTTGAATACGCCCGGTAGCCTGGCAGGGGTAAAACCCCTTGAAACCTAGCTAAATCTGCCATATCTGCTATAATGGAATCAATTAGAAAAGGTCGGGGAGAAATCTAAGAATTCAGTATACTTTATGAAAAAAATAGAACTCGTGGAAGCAGTAATGAAACAGACCGGTCTTGAAACTAAAAAACAGGCTGAAATGGTAGTGGAAGCGGTTTTTGACACAATCGTGAAAACTCTAGCCCGCGGCGAAGAAGTCGCAATCACCGGTTTCGGCAGCTTTCGGGTGGCAAAACGGGCGGCTCGTATGGGTGTAAACCCGAAAACCGGCGAAAAAATTCAAATCGCCGCTTCAATCAAACCGAAATTCCGCGCCGGCAAACTCTTAAAAGAAGCTGTTAAATAACTTTAACTCTAAAAACAAAAACTCCCTTTCAAGGGGAGTTTTTGTTTATCTAACTGTTATTTCAGCAACTTCCTCACTAAATTGCTGATATCAATAAATCCCTGATAGGCCTCCTTTATTTTCAAAAGAGAGGACCCTACCAAGTCCTTGATTGATACAATGGGAGATTGGTCCTTAAGCGCCGAAGAAGACGCCGTGGAAGAAGAATTATCCAAAACAACGGAAGAAATTTCTTCGGTTGAGGTTGCTACGGTTAAAGTTGAGGTCGCGGCGGTTGAAGTGCTGACATAAAGATCAATGAAGAGTTTGGTTGCCTGATTGTTAAGTTCGTCCGCTTTATTTATGGATTCGGTTGAATTGGCCAAAAGGCCGTTGATCTTGTCGGCGGACGAAAAAATGGCGCGCTTTATGCTCTTTAAATCATTGTTGATTTTCTGAAGCCGCGACTGGGCGGTCTGGACCGACTTTGCTTCCTGCTTAATCAGCATGAAATCCTGAATTTGACCAGTGAGCGGCAGGTAATTTTCATCCCGCCAAGATTTGAAATCCTGGGCAATCTGTTTTATCTGTCCCAATGAAACATCTTTCCCGTCGCTCACCGCCTGCTTCTGGGAATCAAAATAAACAAGCGCTTCCGTAAGCCCGTTCATTGCCTGTTTTTTCCACGCCTCAAAAACGTCTTCTTTGGTTACCGTTAGCAATTTAAATTCCAGGTCTTTGGCCTCGGCGGAAGACAGATCCAGCACCTGCCGGAAGGTTTCAACGCGCAAGCCGACGTCGTCCACCGAATTGTCGTCCTTGGCCGTCACTAGATCGTCCAGATACTGCTTGGCGTTATCCAGCGCTTTTTGCACCGTCTGATTTTCTTCTGCGCGCGCCGGAAGGGAAGTTAAACCAAAAACCATGATAACCGCCGGTATAAGAATGAATATTTTTTTCATGTCTAAAAAATAACTTTATTCAGAAGATCATCAACTTGCGAAGTTGAGGTTGAACTGTTCAAATTCAGGTTATCGCTCTCGGTCTCCAGAACGTTTTTATTTAAATGCTTTACCCGGTTATCGGAGATCTCCGACAAAGCCAAGGAGACGGTCTGGTCCACGTTCTGATGGTAATCTATCGCCTTAAGCTCCACGTTTATATTCAGACCCGTGAATTCCCGATTCAGCGCCTCCGGACTGGCAAGCGCCGTAGTGGCGCTCGGACCCGAAAACATAAATACGGCCGCTGCCACCATTGCCACGGCTCCGGCCATTGCTCCCGCCATCCGTAAATTCAGCCAGGCAAAAACCGGCTCCTCTTTTCTAAGGGCCAAAATCGTCCGCCTGCTCCCCGCGACAAAAAGCGGGTTCGGTTCAATCGCCTTAAGCTGTTTTAATTGTCTGAATATTTTGTCTTCCATTTTCTTCTAAATGTTTTTTTAATTGTTTAATGGCTCGGTGTTGGATGACTCTCACGGCTCCTTCGGTTTTTTCGAGCGCTGCCGCAATTTCCTTATTGGAAAGTTCTTCCACGAATTTCATTATCAAAACGTCCTGATAACTGGGTTCTAATTTTTTCAAGCACAGCTGGATTTTTTCCAAATCCAACCGCTCATCAAATTTTTCCCCGAGTGAAGCGGTTCTGGCGAACACGTCTTCCGGTACGGTTTCTATATCAACGTTCACCTTTTTCGTCCGGTAATAATCGATGACCGCATTCCCGGCGATCCGGTAAAGCCAACTTGAGAAGGGATATCCCTGAAAGCGGAAGTTCTTAATATTTTGCCAGGCATTCATAAAAACCTCGTGGCAAATATCTTCGGCCTGGGCCTTTTGTCCTCCAACCTTCAGAAAAATGAAACGATAAATGGCCGGCATGTACTTATCGTAAAGCTGGCCAAAGGCCTCTTCTTTGCCTTCTTTAGCGCTTAAAATGAGCTTTCTTTCCTCTTCCATAAGTTAAACGATGTTTTGGTTAATTTGTTTCTAATGACCTTAATTTGAGTGTAACACCGGTGTAACATTACACCACTCTTCTTAGGTAAGGGTTATAATAGCAGAAAAAAGACCCTTTTCAAGGGTTAGAGATTTCAAATCAAAATCGTGCAGAAAACTGGCTTTTAAAAACTTTTTTGGAGATTTTGCAGTTCGGATAAAACCAGCGGGAATTCCGTAAACCCATCCTCTGCCGTAATATGGCCGGCTTCGTGCAGGGTTATTATTTTGGACCCGAGTTCGCTGAACTTATTTTTATTCTCTTCAAAGCATCCGAATGGGTCATTATCCGAAATAATTAAAGTTGATTTTGGGAGCACCGCTTTTACCTTCCCTAAATTAATCGGGTTCTCCAGCCATGGCTTCGCGATTTCTTCTGTTTCCTTATCCTCTAGATTTTTAAGATTGAACCAACCCGCAACAAAAATCGCTCCGCCTACTGTTTCAAGTGACTTAAATATACGTGCATCCAGATAACGCATAATTGTCTGGCACCCCATACTATGACCTATAAAATAAGTTTCTTTGTTTGGCTCATTCTCACCTATCACTTCCGCAAGACGACCTACCCATTTTTCCATGACTGGATAATCAGCGTCGGGCATTTCTGGCGCCAAAACCTCATAACCCTTTTTTATTAGTTCCGCTTTGAGCCAGAGCAACCAATCTTTCCCCGGACTACCCGACCACCTATGAACAATAATTACTCTTTTCATTTATTTAAATTCATCAAAGTTAAATCCGGAAGGTTTTTTGGTGCGGGATAGGAGAAGTGGGACTCGTCGCTCACATTCGTTCGCTCCCTGACACCTTGCGGTTTCAGTACTTCCACCACGGGGGAACTCCCGTTTCCCCGACCCCCTTCCCAGAGTTCGATTCTCTCAAGTATAAAACAAAATATCCCGAGTATAAAACTCGGAATATTTTTGTTTTGTGCGGGATAGGAGAATCGAACTCCTATCTTCAGTTTGGAAAACTGACATTCTACCACTAAACTAATCCCGCCTACGCCAGCTATTGCTGGCTTCGGCGGGCAAGCCCGCAAAGACAACAAAGCTGTTTCCATTCTTAATATTGTGATAATTACATAAAACTTGGATAGAATCAAAACCCTGTGTTATTATTCTATGATATTCATGGAAAAGGTTATGTTAAGAAAAGTTGTGGCTATAACCCTACCGATTTTAATAATGATCGGCCTTTTGATGTATTTATTCAGCTCATTTCAGACGGATGCCATCCCGGCCGATTTCACGGCCGCCCGCGAGAAAGCCGCGGCAGTGAGCCAAAATATCATAGAGCTCACAAATGAAACCGCGAAAAAAATAGAGTTGGTGAATCAAGCCGAAGTAAAAGGCAACGCGCAGGAGATTATGTCTTTCATAAACGAAGCTAGGGTCTCAAACGCCACGGCTTATCAGAAGGCCTTTGAGCTTTCGGGCGCGCTCCAACAAATGGCCGGTTCGCTCACCACCGTCCGCAACCCCCGCCAGCAAGCGGGCTACGAAGCTGTCGCGCTTGAACTTTCACTCACGAGCGAATTTATTTCTTACACCGACACTCTGAATAATTTTCTGAACGCGCTCATTAATTCTTTCTTGGAAAAAAATCCATCCAATCAGAAGGTATTGGAAAATGCCCTCAAAAATGTTAACGATAAGATCAAGCTTATTAACGATCTGAATAAAAGTTTTAATGGAAAAATGACTATTTTTGACCAAACATCATGAAATTCCTCGGCCGTCTCATATTTCACGTTTTTTCAAATGCCGTTGCGATTCTCATCACGGCCAATCTGGTCGTCGGCTTCGTGTTTAACGGGGATTTGTACGCTCTCGTCATCGCTTCTGCCGTCCTGACCGCCGTAAACGCCTTCGTGAGGCCGGTTATAAAACTCATGCTCGGCCCGCTTATTGTCCTCACTTTAGGTCTGTTCGCCATCGTAATAAACGCTGTCTCGTTATTTTTCGTTCCTTATCTCCTCGCCGCTCTCGGTTTCGGTTCACCTATAACCATAGCGGGTTATTTGCCTTTAATTCTGGCTACTCTTATAATTAGCGCCGTAAACATAATCATCGGTTTCTTCGCAAAAATGGGGTTTAAATCATAATGTTAGCCATAGGACAAATAATAATTTCTCTGATTCTGATAGGCCTTATCCTTATTCAGGAACGCTCAAGTGGGCTTTCCGGGGTTTTCGGTGGCCAGGGCGCCACGCCCTATCAGACCCGCCGGGGTCTGGAAAAATTCGTTTACTGGAGCACTATCGGCGCCGCCGTTATTTTCGCGGTTCTCGCTGTCCTGAATCTTCTTCGGTAATCTCCGGCGTCTCTTCCGTATAAATATGTTCTTATTGAGAAAAATATTTTCTGAGTTTTCGCCAATTGAAAAAAAATGGTTTTTTGGAGCTCTTGCGGCCTTGTTTCTCGCGCTGGTCTCGGGAGCGACCCTTGGTATAAAAGAAAAAGGGGTGATAATTCCCATTGCCGGCGGTTCGTATAGGGAGGGTTTTATCGGCCAGCCGATAGCCTTAAACCCGATAACTTCCAATAACCCAATAGATCAGGAAATGTCCTCCGTTGTTTTCGGCCGGCTCTCGGAATTTATCGCGGCCTACGAAGCGAGCCCCGATGGCCTCACCTACAGCATAAAACTCAAAGAGAAACTAAAATGGAGCGACGGCCAGCCCCTTACCTCGGACGATGTCATCTTCACCATCAGAACCGCCCAGAATCAGCAGATAAATTCCCCGTATCTAAAAAGCTGGCAGGGCATCGGAGCCGAACGAGGCAGCGAAATCCAAATAAAACTGACTCTCCCTACCCCCTATGCCTTCTTCGGTAAAAACATAGAAAATCTTCCGGTTATTCCCAAACATATTTTCGGCTCAATCCCGATAGAAAATTTCCGCCTCTCGGATTATAACCTTGAACCGGTTGGAAGCGGCCCATATCAATACAGCGATTTTACAAAAAGGAAAGATGGCTTCATTACGCAGTTTCACTTTATTCCGAATCCGAATTATATCGGCAGCAAGCCCTATATAAAGAATATCTATTTCATTTTCTTTGAAAATGCCAATGATCTCGTACAAGCGATGGAACTCCATAAAGTAAACGGTTTCGGAAGCGCGGTGCCCCTTGGTTTTGACGTCTCCGGCCTCAAGGGATTCAAAACTGATAAGGTGCCGATGTCCGACTACTATGCGGTCTTTTTCAACCAGAACAGCAATCCCCTTTTAAAAGATGCCGGCATTCGCTCCGCGCTTATCGCCTCCATAGATAAAAACGAAATTATTGAAAAAGCGCTGGGCGGCGACGGCGTACCGGTTGATAACCCCGGGTTTATTTCTTACGACCCCGCTTCTTTCGGGGATAATTCCAGTTTTAACAAAGATTCGGCCGTACAAACCATTGCCGCATTCAAGGCAAGAAATAAAAATGAGGCTATAAACATCGCGCTTACGGTGCCGGATGCGGATTTCCTGAAGAAGACCGCGGAAATCATAAAAAACGACTGGCTTGCCGCCGGCGTTGATCAGGTAAATATAATTACCTTTAATCCCAGCGAATCGACGGACGCCACCATAAAATCCCGGGATTATGAGATGCTTATTTTCGGAAATATCCTGGAAAATCCGACGGATATTTTTCCTTTCTGGCATTCTTCCCAGAAAATTTATCCCGGATTTAATCTGGCGCTTTACCAAAACTCCAAAACCGACGGCATAATTGAATCTGTCAGGCAGACAGAGGAAGAGGCGAAACAAAAAGACCTGCTCAGCCAGGCCCAAAAGATAATCGCGAACGACGCGCCAGCCGCCTTCCTTTTTTCCCTGCCTTACACTTATATCCACTCAAATGACTTGGGCGGCTTAACCGAAAATTTCCTTACCAATCCGGCCAACCGGTTCATGAATATCAGCGACTGGTACGTGGCGACCGTGAAGGTTATAAAATAAGAAATGGCCTCATACGAAGAAAATCTCACCGGATTTAAAAACCAGCTTTCTTTCAAGGGTCTTTCCGCGTTAAACCTGAAAACTCTTTCCGAAGTGAAACCCAACGGAATAGTGGTTTTCGGAATGGGCGGCTCCGGCATCCCCGGAATAATTCTTGAAAAATTGGCCGATGAAATGAAAATTCCGGTGCCTGTCGTGGCGGTAAGAGACGATAAACTCCCCCGCCTATTCTTTAAAAAACCTCTTTTTATCGCCGTGTCTTTTTCCGGCGAAACGGCAGAAACCCTGAAAATATTGAACGCCGTCCTGAAAATCAAAAACGCCTCTGTCGCAGCCATAACCGGCGGAGGCAAGCTTAAGAAACTGGCCAAGCGGGAAAAACTACCGTCCGTGTTTTTCCGGAAGGGGGGTTTGACGCCCCGGGAAAGTTCGGCTAAAATGTTCTACGGAATAGTCAGAGTACTCAATCGGGTTTTCCCCATTAAAGTTTTAAACTCTCCCAAGCTCGCGAATCAGAGTCAACTCAAAAACCTGGGCAAAAAACTGGCCCGGGCCGCCAATAACAGAGATGTTTTAATTTACACCGCCTCCGAATTCTCGCATCTGGGCCAAGTATGGGAAACTAACTTGGATGAGACGGCAAAAACGCCGGCTTTCGCGAACGTTTTTCCCGAGTTGAGCCATAATGAAATCGCCGGGTTTAAAAAGAAAAGCGGCAATTGGATAATCTTCTGGCTTAAAGACAAAAGTACCGATGATAAAAAAATAAAAAATATTGAAAAAATTCTCGGCGGCGAGGGAATAAAAAGCGTTGAAATACCGCTCACTGGCGGGAATAAACAAGAAAAAACATGGAATAGTATTTTATTGTCGCACTGGACAGCCCTAGAACTCGCGAAACTGAATAAAATTAATCCGAGAAAAACCGAGATTATCGATAAACTGAAAAAATAGTGGGGGCAGGTGGCGAAATTGGCAGACGCACAGGCTTCAGGAGTCTGCGGGAGCAATCCCTTGGGGGTTCAAGTCCCCCCCTGCCCACAAGGTCGTAAATAAAAAAAATCTAGTAAAAATAAATAAAAGAAAATATGACTTTAAGAAAACCAACAAGAACAACGAGTCGCGGGATGAGAATCCCTGAAAAAGAACACTCTATTAGGAAAACTTCCGGTGACGATACCGTGCGCTTTGCCGCGCTCGGCGGCTTGGAAGAAATCGGCCGCAATATGATGTTCTTTGAACATAAGGACGAGATTGTCATTATAGATGCCGGCCTTCAGTTCCCGGAAGCGGAAACACCGGGCATTGATTATATAATTCCGAACGTTTCCTATCTTGAGGAAAGAAAGAAAAATATAAAAGGCCTGATTATCACCCACGGCCACTATGACCACATAGGCGCCATCCCCTACATCTTGGACAAACTGGGTAATCCTCCGATTTACACGACGGAGATATCCAAGGAGATTATCATGAAACGCCAGGAGGATTTCCCGAATTCACCCAAACCGCGTTTCGTATTGGTGAAAGGCGGCGAGACCCAGCCCTTCGGACAGTATTTTACGGCTGAATTTTTTGACGTCGTCCATAACATTCCCGAGGGAGTCGGAATAATCCTCCATACGCCGGTCGGGAAAATCGTCCACCCCGGCGAGTTTAAGTTTGATTATGACAACGAAGGGAAGCCACGCGGTTTGGACAGATGGAAATGGGTCGGCGATCAAGGCATTCACCTTCTGATGCTGGACTCAACCGGCGCCGAAAGGCCGGGCTGGTCGTTATCCGAAAGGATCGTCGAGAGAGAATTGGAAAAATTATTCAAAGCGGCGGAGGGAAGAATATTGATCGCCACGTTCGCCTCATTGCTTGACCGGCTGGCCGAAATCATAAAAATTGCGGAAAAATTGGGACGGAAAGTGGCCTTAAGCGGCTATTCCATGAAGAGCAACATCCAAATCGCCCAAAACCTCGGCTATATGAAAATACAGAAAGGAACGCTTATACCGCTTGAGGAGATCAGCAAGCATCGCGACGACAAGTTGATGATCATTTGCACCGGCGCCCAAGGGGAACCCAACGCAACCCTGATGCGCGTCGCAAACCGGGAACACCGTTACATCAAGCTCAAAACCACCGATACTCTTATCCTCTCTTCTTCCATCGTGCCGGGAAACGAACGGAGCGTTCAGTTGCTAAAGGACAATCTCGCGCGGCAGGGGCCGACCATTTATCACTTCACCATGCTTGATATCCATTCTTCCGGCCACGCCCCGCAAGAAGAATTGAAAACGGTGATGAAACTAATCAAACCGAAATTCTTCCTGCCGATTCACGGCTACTACTTTATGAGAATGCGGAACGCCAAGCACGCCCAGGAAGTCCTCGGTTTAAAGCCGGAAGAAACCATCATCGCCGATAACGGCCAGATCGTTGAGATAACGAAGAATTCCGTGAAGGTCACCGAGGAAGAGGTGCCCGCCAATTACATAATGGTTGACGGCTTGGGCGTCGGCGACGTGGGCGAAGTGGTGCTCCGCGACCGGCTGATGCTCGCGGAAGAAGGAATGTTCGTGATCATTACGACGCTGGACCGAAAGACCGGCCGCGTGCTCAAAAATCCCGACATCATTTCCCGTGGTTTCATATATCTCAAGGAGAATCAGACCATGCTGGAAGAGATAAGGCGAAAGTTGCGCGGCATTATCGGCCGGATGCCTCACGGCCAGGAAGTTGACGCGGACTACCTAAAAGCCATTATCCGCGACCAGATCGGCCAATACCTTTTCACTAAAACAAAAAGGAGACCTATGATTCTCCCCGTAGTCATAGAAGTATAGGCCGACCTGCCCCGTTAGACGCGAAGCTGTCTAATGGGGTGATTCTCCCCGTAGTCATAGAAGTTTAAATAAAACCCGCCTTTCTAAAAGGCGGGTTTTTATTTTATACTAGTCTATATGAAACCTATCCTCATATCCGGCATTCAGCCGACGGGAAAGCTCCATATCGGGAATTATTTGGGAGCTTTGAAAAACTTCGTGGCGCTCCAAAATTCCGGCAGATACCAATGCTACTTTTTTGTGGCGGACCTGCATTCGCTCACGGAAGATTACAATCCCAAGGAAAAACCGGCGCAGGTGAAAGACGTGGTTCTGGATATGCTCGCCGCGGGCATTAACCCGAAGAAATCTGTTATCTTTATCCAGTCCTCTATCCCCGCCCACAGCGAGCTGGCTTGGATTTTGGATACAGTCACCCCAATGGGAGAACTGAACCGAATGACGCAATTTAAAGATAAGACGACTCAATCCGCATTACAAAATGTGTCAGGTAGGGTAATTTCTGGCACCATGACGTCGGAAGAAATGACTGGAAATTATGTAGAACATACCAAAAAAGTGGTAAGTGAAGAAATTAATAAATATATAAACGTTGGACTTCTTAACTATCCTGTCCTTATGGCTGCGGATATTATTCTTTATAATGCGAGGTTCGTGCCAGTAGGCGACGACCAACTTCAGCACCTGGAATTTACCCGCGCCACCGCCCGAAGATTCAACTCCAGATATGGCAACACTTTCATTGAACCCCAACCGATTCTGACTGAGGCCTCGCGCATAATGAGCTTGGATGAACCAAAAAAGAAAATGTCTAAGTCCCGTCCGGCCGGTTGTCTTTTCCTGGACGATGCGCCGGAAGTAATCCGCAAGAAAATAATGAGCGCGGTCACGGACTCCGGGAGCGGGGTTAGAGCCGACATAGAGGGCAAGGAAGGCATCGGGAATCTGATTCTTCTCTATTCCGCCCTGAGCGGCGAATCCGCGAGAGCGATTGAAAAAAAATACGCCGGCAAGGGTTATGGCCAATTCAAACGCGACTTGGCGGAAATTGCGGTAAACACACTTGTACCGTTCCAGAAAAAGAAAGAAAGATTAAAAACTCAAAGCTCAAAGCTCAAAGCTATCTTGGCGGCAGGCAATAAAAAAGCCAACTTAGTGGCCTCTAAAAAACTCATTGAAGCGAAGAAAAAAACCGGACTTGTTTAATATGAACCGATTTGAAGACCGTCTAGTCAGGAATATTGACGTTAACCGTTTTTATGAAGAAGCGGAACGTGAAATAAACGCGAAAAGATTCCATTTGGACGACTTTAAAGACCACTATGGCGAGGAGGCAGTAGAAAAAGATAAAAATTACGTTGACGAAAACAGGGAAAGATTGGGGCTCACCGAGTTTCCCGAAAAATTAGAAGCTTGGAAAAATGCCACAGTTTTTGAAGCTTCCATGGACAGATGCATTGAAAAAGCCGGTTGGTTAGGCCCCGACAACACCGCGTTAAAATCTTCGGACTTTGACGATATAAAGAACGGAATAGATACAATTGTTGAATCCAAGGAAGGAAAATCATCCGCTTCCTATCTCGGTCTCGCGATTGACGTTACAACAAACGCCGAAGCGGGCAAGAAATTTGACCGGATAAAGGATGAAATAGACAACGGGAAAATGCCTGAAGTTAAATATTTCCGTTCGGAACACATGAACATACGCGGCACGTTGGAAAAAATACCAAGGGTTGTTGTTTGGGCTGACCCGAAAACAATCGAGGAAATAGCCGAATTGTCGTTTTCAAAAAATTACGGCGAATTAAGCAACCACCCGGCCCAAATCCAAATATTGGAAGAGGTACTCATACAACTGAAAACTTTCGGAGAATACGCGGCATCTATCGGCGAAAAAGACCTTGCAAAAATTTACGAAAAGGCCCGGGAAAAGATAGAAAGTATCTATAAAAACAAGAAAGTCAGTATCCCACATGACGAAAAATATGACAGCGTTGCCGACGCGATCTACATGAACATCCATAAATTCAAAATAAAAGAAAAGTATCATATATCGGAAGAAAAGAAAGCCGCGGCGAGAGAACACGCCAAAAATTTCAAAAAATAGGGCTTATTTCTTTATTCCTACCCAGACCGGCATTTCTTCAATTTTGGTCTCAATTTCCGATTCAAATCTGGACGGCTTACCGACATTAACGGTTTTCGCTTTCACTTCTTTCCTTAGAAATTCCGCGTTCTTGGAAACGATAAATTTTATTTCTTCCGCGCCGTCAACGAAGAGTTCAATAATATCTTGCGGCTTCAGCTTGGCGTCCTGCCGCAAATCCTGGATGGTTCGGACAAGTTCCCTTAATATTCCCTCTTCCTTGAGTTCGTGAGTGATGTTCGCGTCCAATTCAAACTCCGCGCTGAGTTTGGCGTCAAATTTTATTTCTTTCACATTCACCTCATCTTTCAAAATGTTCAGTAATTCCTTGTCAGCTTTTAGCTTTGAGTTTTTAGCTTTTAGTTTCAGCAACGCGAGCGGCTGGCGAACCTTGATGCCCGACTCCGCCCGCTTCGCCAAAACCGCGCTCGCGATATTTCGCGCTTCTTCCATCGCCGCGGATAATTTCTTATCGATCATTTTTTTGTCCGCCCTGGGCCAACTAGCCAAATGAACGGATTCTTCGCTGCTTAGCGATTTATAAAGCGCCTCACCGAAGAACGGCGCAAGGGGCGCAATAAGCTTGCTTGTTTCAATAAGAACGTGCCTTAAAATACCGGAGGCGTTTTCAAAATCTTTTTTGTCCTCCATCTTTTGAAATCGCCTCCGGGAACGGCGGATGTACCAGCGCGAGAGGTCACCGACGAAATTCTCCATTGCCCGACCGGCCTCGCCGATATCGTAGGCATTTAGTTTTTTGGTCGCAAAATCAATTGTCTCGTTCAGCCGGCTCAATATCCATTTATCTAGCACATTAGTGAACTTTAAACTTTTGACTTTTGACTTTGAATTTTTTAATCCGTATGTATCAAAGAAAACGAATGAATTATATAAGAGCGAGAAAAATTGACGGGAGGTCTTTATAAGTTCAAGTTCATCAAACTTCTTCGGCTCACCTGGCGGGTTTACGGTAAAGAAATACCAGCGGATGGTATCCACGCCGTGCTTACTCATCATATCCCATGGATCCACGACATTTCCTTTGGATTTTGACATCTTCTGCCCGTTTTTATCCAATATGAGCCCCAGACAAATAACGTTCAGGAAAGGGCTTTTTTTGCCCATTAAAACGCCTATGGCGAGCAGGGTATAGAACCAGCCGCGGGTCTGGTCCATCGCTTCGGAAATGTAATCGGCTGGATAATCAATTTTCCCGTTGAATGGCCAGTGCGATTGCGCGAATGGCATCGCTCCCGAGTCCAGCCAGACATCCACCACTTCTTTCACCCGCTCCATTTTCCCGCCCTGGGTCAAGCCGCATTTTTCACAATCGGGTTTTATTTGGTCTATATACGGCTTATGCAAGTCCGTTTCGCCGCTTTCATTTCTCGGTAAGTTATGAAAAAAGCATTCTTCGGCTCCGGCAGTCGGGACGAAATCCCCGCCCCGCCGGTGTTTTTCTTCTACCGCTTCCCGGTTGCCCCAACCGTTCAATATGCTCGCGAGTATCCAGATGGGATATTCGTGGCTCACGACCAAAATCGTCTTTCCGGAAAATTCTTTCTCTTTTTCTTTTACGAAATCAAAAAGACGGCTCCTTAATTCCGTTAAGTTCTCGCCGTTCGGCGGACGCTTCACGAATTTTTCCATGTCGTCCCTGAAAAGTTTGTGATAGCTTTCTGCCGACTGGCCGTTAATATCGCCCATATTAACCTCCCTCAATCTCGGGTCAAAGTGGACCTTCTTGAAACCCAAGGCGGATTTCAAAATTTCGGCTGTTTCTTTTATGCGCGGAAAATCAGAAGCGAAAGCAACGTCAATTTTTTTGTTTTTCAGTTTCTTCGCCAGTTCTTCAACCTGCGTTCTTCCTTTAAGAGTCAGTCGGGATTCAGATTTACTGACATCGTGGTCAATCAGGTTTTTTACGTTGTTTTCCGCTTCGCCGTGGCGGACGAAAATATATTTATTTCCGCTCTTCTTCCCCAATTCTTCCAAATCCTCCATGCTCCCGACAATCTTCTGATGCCCGCACTTGTCGCAAATCCAAATCGGAAGCGGGGTCCCCCAGTAGCGCTCACGGGAAATCGCCCAGTCCTTTACTTCTTTTAACCATCCACCGAAGCGGCCCTCTTTAATATTCTCGGGCACCCAATTGATTTTTTCGTTGGCCGAAACAAGCTTGGCGCGGAGCTTACTCATCGCGATGAACCACGAATCGCGGGCGTAGTAGATGAGCGGGGTACCACAACGCCAGCAGAAGGGATATTCGTGTTTATAACTTTCAACTCTTAATAAATAACCTTTAACTTTTAAGTAATTTAGAATTGCTTCTGTTGTTTTCTTCTCCGTTTCAGCGTCTTTTGACTTTACAACCATTCCTTCAAGACCTTTCACGCCGTTTACGAACCTGCCTTGTTCATCCACCGTGTGCGCCTGCGGTAGGCCGACTTCCTTACCGAGGTTATAGTCGTCCTCGCCGTACATCACGG